>CAZZPX010000333.1:0-4488 GCA_964655955.1 uncultured Phycisphaerales bacterium
GGCCCCGATACAGACCGCGATGGGCACGCGGAGGGCGAGCCGCCCGGCGAAGAGAACGAGAAGCACGATGGCGGTGGTGGGATCCATCGTGTCAGTTCTCCGCCTCGCACGCCGTTGCATCGCCAAGCCACGTGCGGAGCGTGTTGATGACCGCGTAGAGCAACATCAGCAGGCCAGCGGCGGGCAGAACGGCATAGACGAAGGCAACGGGAATCCCGAACGCGGGCGACGTCTCACCCCCCTGCCACGAGCGCATGAGGAACACGGACCCGCCGTAGACGAA
Source organism: uncultured Phycisphaerales bacterium (assembly GCA_964655955.1). GTDB lineage: Bacteria > Planctomycetota > Phycisphaerae > Phycisphaerales > JAGLTS01 > CAZZPX01. The sequence goes on from CAZZPX010000333.1 coordinate 284, forward strand.
CACCGCGAGCGAGAACATGAACACGACACCGCTGATCAGCGTCTCGACCAGCCGTCCGACCGGCCGGCCGCGCAGCATCGAGGGCAGCAGATCGATGGCGAGGTGCATGTTGGCGCCCAGCGCGTAGGCGGCGCCGAGGACCGAGATCCACACAAGCAGGTAGCGAGCGGCTTCCTCGGTGTAGGAACTCGGGTTGGCGAGCACGTATCGCGTGAAGACCTGCCAGAGCACATTGACCACGGCCAGCGCCATGAGCAGGATCAGGACGCCGCCCAGGACACGATCGATGATGCGTTTGACGGAGGTCAGTATCAACATGCCGGCTTCATTCGCCAGCCTGCGCTGCGGCGACCTCGGTGAGGAGCGCGGCGAACTTCGGGTCGCGCCCGGCGAACGCCTCGAGCATCGGCTGTGCCCTGGCCATGAACGGGGCCTTGTCCGGACGGATCACCTGGACGCCCTGCTCCTGCACCTTGGCCAGCGACTCGTCACTGAACGTTCGCCACAGCTCGCGCTGGTACGAGACGGACTCGTCGGCCGCGGCCTGGAGCCAGCCCTGCTGCTCCGGCGTGAGCTTGTTCCAGAGGATGGTGCTGACGAGCACGACGTCAGGCACGGCGGTGTGTTCGTTGAGCGAGTAGAACTTCGCGACCTCGTAGTGATTCGAAACCCAGAACGACGGCGGGTTGTTCTCGGCGCCGTCCACGACGCCCTGCTGCAGTGCGCTGTAGAGTTCACCCCCGGAGATCGGCGTGGCCGATCCGCCGAGCGTGTTGACCATGGTCTTGGCGGTCGGGCTCTCCTGGACGCGGATCTTCAGTCCGGCCAGATCGTCCGGCGTGTTGATCGGCGTGTCGACCGTATAGAAGCTGCGCATGCCCGCGTCGTAGAAGCAGAGACCCATGAGCGAACTCGAGGTGCTCGATCTGAGAATCCGCCGACCGATCGGACCCTGCAGCACGGCCCAGGCATGCTCCTCGTCACGGAAGATATAAGGCAGGCTGAGCACCTCGTAGTCATCGGCGAACGACTCCATGACAGCACAAGAGACCTTGGCCATGTCGACCGCGCCAAGTTGCATCTGCTGGAGGAGTTGCCGTTCCTTGCCCAACTGCTCCGCGGGGTGGATCTCGATGGTCATCGTGCCGCCCGACTTCGTCTCGAGCAGTTCGGCCATGCGAACCATGGCGCCGTGCACGGGATGGGTCGTCGGCAGGCCGTGGCCCATCTTGATCACCGTCTGCTTCACCGCGTCTCCTTCGCCCTGCTCCGCGCATGCGGGCACGATCGCAGCGGCGGCGATAGCGACGCCAAGGGCGGCAACGGCGCGTCCCAATCGATTTCGGTTCGGGATTCTTAGGTGATTGAGCACTGATCGCATGGTCCGGCCCTCCGGGGCGACGTCACGCAGACCTGCGGCGCGCCACGCTGCCGAGGGGAGAGGTTACGTGCCGAGCCGCTCGCGCACAACATCGGCGGTGTCAACGTGGAGGAGGGCGAAATCGAGGAAGCAACTGACGTAGTCCGCCTTGCTCCCGATGTCGTACCGCCTGGCCCGCCACCTCAGTCCATACAGAGGCTGCTGCGCCGCGAGCGCGTTCATCGCATCGGTGAGCTGGATCTCGCCGTCCACGCCCGCCGCGGTCCGGTCGAGCAGTTCGAAGATGTCGGGGGTGAACACGTACCGACCGGCGATGGCTAGCGTGGTCGGGGCTTCATCGGGGTCCGGCTTCTCGAGGAGTCGCCTGATCCGCGTGAGACGATCGTCGCCCTCGACGGGCTGCCCGTCCACGATGCCGTACCGGCTCGTCCGGTTCCTCGGCACATCACGGACGGAGACGACGCTCCCACCGTGTCGAACGTGCACATCGATCAGCTGCCGCAGCCCGGGAGGGGCGCCATCGTCCGGATCGATGATCGTGTCACCGAGCAGGACGGCGAACGGTTCATCGCCGACGTGATCACGGGCGACGCTGACGGCATCACCCAGGCCGCGCGGCTCGGCCTGCCTCGCGTAGAAGATGCGGCAATCGTCCTGCACCGTCCGGATCTGCGGCAGCGCATCAAGCTTCGACCTGCGCTCCAGGAACTGCTCAAGCTCCGTGTTCCGATCAAAGTGATCCTCGATTGCCCGCTTGTTCCGCCCGGTGACGATCAGGATGTCCGTGATCCCGCTTGCGACCGCCTCCTCGACCACGAACTGGATCACCGGCTTGTCGACGATGGGGAGCATCTCCTTTGGAATGGACTTCGTCGCGGGCAGGAATCGCGTTCCCATGCCCGCGGCGGGAATTACTGCCTTGCGCACTCGATGCTCGTCGCCCATCACGCTTCTCCCGTGGGTGTGACGATCGGTTTGAGCACGCTCGCGCCGAACGCCTCGTACGCCTCAACCAGTCGATCGTACCGGCCCGGGTCGCCGTCGTAGCAGCCGACGACGGCACCGCCCGACCCGGCGAACTTGACCGCCGCACCTTGTGAGCGACCGATCGCCACGAGTTGCTGATTGCCGGGACTGATCGAGCACAGCCGTGCGCGAAGATCGAAGTTCGCATCCATGAGCGGCCCGATCTCGCCGCCCCGCCCGTTAGCGATGAGATCGCGCGCCTCCGCAGCGTAGGACGCGAATTGCCGCATGGCGTCGTGGACCTCAGGATCGCCCCGATCGAATCGATCACGCAGGTGGTTGTGCGTGACCTCCGTCCCCTCGGCAAGCGCGTCGTGGTAGGCGATGAAGAGCGGTGGGAGCAGGGCCGGATCGAGTCTCTCGTAACGGCCGTGGCCGTGCTCGCGCATGTGATCCCGGTCGAAGTCCATGAAGACGGCGCCCTCGTAGACCTGGATTACGCGGTCCTGCAGGCCGGCGCCGATGCCGAGTTCATCGCGCTCGACGCTCAGGATCAGTTCAGGCAGGATCGGCTCAGGGATCTCAACCCCGTGGAATTGCATGAGCGCCCGCATCACCGCCGTCACGATGGCGCTCGAGCCTGCGAGACCCACGCGCACCGGGACATTGGTGTCGTACTCGACGGTGAAGTTCTGCCGCGGCAGCTTGATCTGGTGCTCTTCACAGTAATCAGCAAATCGCTTGATTGCGGCCTTGACGAGGCGGACCCCGCCGTAGTAGCCGTACGTCGTGATCTGCTCGCGCAGATCATCAAGCGCATCAAACGTCATGGCGTCCGAGCGGGCGGACACGATGACGAGACGATCGGAGGGGCGGAGGACCGCCGTCGCGGTGAAGTTGCGGACGATGAACGAGATCGTACGGCCGTAGTAGCCGTCCGAGGGGTTGCCGATCAGCCCGGCCCGGGCATGACTCTGGATGCGGATGATCATGTCGTTCGACCGTGCCGCGTTCAATGCGATGCGCTGCGGCTGAGCCGCGAGTATACCGAGTGGCAAGCGGGTGGATCAGAGGGCATACCTGAGTCGCGTTCAGTCGTCCGGGGCAAGCCTACGGAGAACGGCTGATCGAGGCCTCTTAGCAGTCGACTGCGGGCAGAGCGCTTGGACAAGCGCTGGTCCCTGTCGCTGGAGGATGCGAAGGAGAAGGTTGGACCCTGGCGAGTCCACTACAACGCTGAGCGACCGCACAGCGCCTTTGGAAGCCTGGCCCTCGAGGCGTTCGCTGCTTCACCCGGTCAGGCTCGCCTGGCCGGATGAAGCTCGAAGGCTAGACTTCCAGTTGGAACAGCTTCGGGTACAAGCGCAGACCAGCACTGACTCTCAGTCAGGCTGGCACATGAAACGGGGGCAGGCCATGCAGAATCTGAGCCGACGAGACGGCAGCGTGGTAGGCTCTGACGACACCGATTCTTGGGATTTCAGGTCGGAAGCAGATCGGAGGCCAACAATGGCTCGAAGAACATCGCAACTTGCTTTGCGCCAAGGTTCCCGTGGCAAACTCAGATGGTTCGGTTCCTCCATCCTGCTTCTGCTGGCACTGCTGACCTGTTGTAGCCGTGACGATGATCCGCGGGCAGCGGCGACACAGCCGACGCAGGGCGAAGCATCGATGAGCGAGCCGTCCAACACCCCTTCCGAAACGCCAACCTCCAAAGGCGAGCATCTCGTCGGTGGCGAAATGGCGCGCGAGATGCTCGGCCTGCCGACCATCGTTCATCGCGATGGCAATCCCTTCAGCCAACTAAATACGGTTGCGCGATTGTGCGCCATGATGTAAAACGGCGTCCTCCAGAACC
>CAZZPX010000334.1:0-3506 GCA_964655955.1 uncultured Phycisphaerales bacterium
TCCCGCAGCAGATTCGTCAGCTCCGCCTGGGAGAGGTCGCGGACGAGTTCCGCCGCCGTCGTCGCCCCAGCCGGGTCCAGACGCATGTCCAGCGGCCCGGGGCGCTGAAAGCTGAAGCCGCGTTCAGCGGCGTCCATCTGGTTTGAGGCGAAACCGAGATCTCCCAGGAGCATGTCCGCCGCCACGCCGCCGTCACGCAGGAGCCGCGGGGCGGAGGCGAAATTGGCGTGGTGCGTCACGAGCCGGCAGGCGGGGTTGGCCGCCCGCACCGCCTCAGCCGCCCGCTCCAGATTGCCCGGGTCGAGATCAAAGAGAATGACCGTCCCAGTCTGGCCCAGGAGGGGCGCGACGGCTGCGGCGTGGCCCCCCAGCCCGGCGGTCAGATCCACGTACGTCTCGCCCGGCCCGGGTTCGAGCAGAGTCAGCACTTCGTCGCGCAGAACCGGAGTGTGGCCGCCGGCCGGGTGACGCCGCGGGGCGACGGGTTGCGGAACGTCGGGATGCGGCTGGCCGCCCATGAACGCAGAGCCTAGCGGATCGCAGCCGCGTTCGAGCAACAACCGTTCGCGCTAGAACCTGCCGATCGCCTGTCAGATCCGACAACGGCGCGGTCTAGATGGGGGTGAGGGCGGCTCGTCCGCATCGTCTCCGCCCGCATCCGCCTCCATATTCAGACAAGAAAGGAACAGCAATGTCGTTCACCCGCCTGACTCGGACCCTCTCCTTCGCGGCACTGGCCGCGCTCGGCTGCGCCGCCTCGGCTGTCGCCGACAACTGGAACATGTACCTGACCGTCGACAATCAGTTCGACGTGTACTTCGGCACAAACCTCACCACGACCGGCAGCGTCGTCGGCAGCGGCAACAGTTGGAGCACCGAGTACAACTTCACCGCTACCGGACAACTTCCCACTGACTACCTCTACGTCGCGACGGCCTCGGACCACAGCGCCGCACAAGGCTTCATCGGCGTCTTCACCAACACCACGACCAGCGCCACCGTCGCGACCGGCGACGCGGCCTGGGAGGTCTTCCCCGCCGGCGCCTTTGCGGCGACCAATCCGTACTACCCCAACCCCTGGCCGGCCAGCCAGATGCCCACTCAGGCGCAAGTCGACACCGCCATCGCTTACGCGGAGACGAACGGCCTGTGGGTGAATCCCGTCGGCGCCTCGGGCTACGACAACGATCCCTCGACGTCCATCGCACCGTACGGCATCGAATGGGGCATCACCTACCCGAACATGCCCAAAACCGCGCAGTGGGTCTGGCATGACAGTGGCGCCGGTGACCCACCCAACACCTATTCCTGGCCGCGGCCGCTTTACGGCCACAATCACGATGAGTTCCTCATCTTCCGCGTGGTCGGCGCCGCTCCGACGCCGGGTACCGCGAGCCTTCTCTGTCTCGCCGGCGCCGCACTCGGGCGCAGACGCCGCTAATCCGACTTTGGCATCTTCGCGGACCCTGGAGGAGGGCCCCGGAGAACCAGCCCCGGCGTTCACGGACGCCGGGGCTGTTGCGCGCCTGGACTTCTGCCCCGGCGCTTCGCCGTGACGTGTCCGCTTCGCCGCTCTATACTCGCCCGACGGCCTCAGGAAGGGCAGGCGCGGCACGTGCCGGGCCTGCGAACCAGACGCCAGCACCAACGGGACGCTGCGGTGACATACACACTCAAGCCAGCCGACACCTTCGACATCGATGTCGACCGCACCGACTACCTGGATGAGAGCTTCGATCCGGGGAACCGCTGGGTGCTGAACTTCGGCCCGCAGCACCCCGCCACCCACACGACGCTGCGCCTGGTGATGGAACTGGATGGCGAGCGCGTGGCCCGCGTCACGCCGCACATCGGCTATCTGCACTCCGGTTTCGAGAAGCTCGGTGAACACCACGACTACAACCAGTACGTCACCGTGGTGAGCCGCATGAACTACGTCAGCCCCATCGCCAACGACATCGCCTGGACCGGGGCGGTGGAGAAGCTGTTCGGCATCGACATCACGCCGCGCTGCAAGGTGCTGCGCACCATCATGGCGGAGATCGGCCGCATCCAGGACCACATGCTGTGCATCAGTGCAGCGGCGATCGACCTGGGGGCGCTGACCGGCTTCATCTACGCGTTCAACGAGCGCGAGCCGACCTACGACATCTACGATCTCGTCTCCGGCCAGCGGTTCCACCCTGACTGGACGCGCGTGGGCGGGCTGATGATGGATCTGCCCGATGAGGACGTATTCAAGAAGATGGTGAAGCGATACATCCGCGAGCAGCTTCCCCGGGCGGTCCACGATATCGAAGTCCTGCTCAACCAGAATCGCATCTTCGTCGAGCGCACCAAGGGGATTGGCACGATCAGCGCCGAAGAGGCGGTCGCCTGGTCGATCTCCGGGCCGGTGGCGCGGGCGAGCGGCGTGAAGCGCGACTTGCGCAAGGACGAGCCGTATCTCTGCTATGCCGACAACTGGGACGGCCAGGGCGCGCCGGCGGTCGACTTCAAGGTGCCCATCATGCCGGTGACGGAGACGAGCGGCGGGGATGTCTACGCCCGCTACCTCGTGCGGCTGCAGGAAGTGCGGCAGTCGATGCACATCATCGAGCAGCTCATCGACAATATCCCGGGCGGATCCGTGAACGTCTTTGACGACGCCAAGCTGAACCTGCCCGCCAAGGCCGACGTGTACGGTTCGATCGAAGGCACGATCCAGCACTTCGAGATTCTCATGACCAACCGCGGCTGGCAGGCGCCCGTCGCGGAGATCTATTCGGCGCAGGAAACAGCGAACGGCGAACTGGGGTACTACATCGTAGCCGACGGCGGCCCCCGCGCCTGGCGGGCGCACACCCGCGCGCCGTCGTTCATCAACTACCAGAGCTTCGCCCGGATGATGGAAGGCCACATGCTCGCCGACGCCGTCGCGATCCTCGGCAGCCTGAACGTCATCGCGGCGGAACTCGACAGATAGCGCATTCGGAGTTTTTTACCACGGAGTCCACGGAGGACACGGAGAATGAAAGGGATGGCAGATTTGTGTGGAGGCGAAGCAGGGCGAAAGAAGCGCGCGGTCGAGCACATCGCGCTGTTCCTCGTCTCCTCTTTCCTCCTCCGTGCTTTCCGTGAACTCCGTGGTTAAATCCCTGACCTGGTGACGATATATGGCCTGGAAAGTTAAGCCTTCGGCAACCATGCAGATCGAGCGGCGGGAGCGGCCTTACCTCACCGACGAGGTCAAGCGCCATCTCGCGGAGGTGTATCTGCCTCGCTATGAGACGAAGCAGGGGGCGCTCCTTCCCACGCTGCACGCGGTGCAGCATGAGGTGGGGTACCTGCCGCTGCAGGCGCTGGAGGAGATCGCCGCCTTTCTCGAACTCGCCCCCGCACAGGTGATCGACACCGCCACTTTCTACGAGGAATTCTGGCTGGAGCCGAAGGGGGACTACCTGATCGGCGTCTGCCGTTCCATCGCCTGCGAGGTGTGCGGTCACCGCGACGTGCTCGAGGCCGTG
>CAZZPX010000334.1:3516-4486 GCA_964655955.1 uncultured Phycisphaerales bacterium
GCGCAAGCTGGGCATCGGTCCGGGGGAGACGACCGCGGACGGGAAGTTCACGCTCGTCGAACTGGAATGTCTGGGGAGCTGCGCCACGGCGCCTGTGGCGCTGGTGAACGAAGAGTTGCATGAAAGGCTGACGCCCCAGTCGCTGCTCAAGCTTCTCGACGAACTGCCGGAGATGGACCGGCCCGTGCCGCAAGTCGACGAGCCGGAGCCTGCCGCAGTCGGCCTCACTCAGGAGGACCAGGATCTCGAGTCCGGCGGGCAGGAACCGCAGCCTGACGGTGAGCCGGGAGAAGAGCCGCAGCCATGACCGTCTCCGACGAGCAGCGCGAGTCGAAGCCGGCGGAGAAGAAGACGCTGGCGCGGAGTCTGGGCGAGTTCTTCGGCCACATCGCCAGGGGCGTGAAGACGGACCCGAGCCGGAAGGTCGTGCGCAAGGAGGTCGAAGAGGAGGAGCGGGAAGGAATGACGCTGCGGCGCACAACGATCGAAGAGATCGAACTGCACCCGCGCAAGAACCAGAAGAGCGACCAGGCGCCATAGCGCCGCCGAACCACGAATGAGCACAACGCCATGCCCATGACCGAGCCGTCTCTGACCAAGCGCATTCCCTCGCTGCCCTTCGGCGATCCGAAGGATCGGCACCTCGTCCGCTACGACGAGTACGTGGCCACTGGCGGTTACGAGGCGCTGCGTCAGGCGCTCGAGCGCGAGCCCAGCGACCTCGTCGACGAGGTGAAGGAGTCGCAGCTTCGCGGTCGCGGCGGGGCGGGCTTTCCCTGCGGCCTGAAGTGGACCTTCCTGCCCAAGGACTACGAGGGCGTGCGCTACCTGACCGTCAACGCCGACGAATCCGAGCCGGCCACCTTCAAGGATCGCCTGCTGCTCGACTTTGATCCGCACCTTCTGCTGGAAGGCATCGCCATCACCTGCTTCGCCTGCAAGATCCAGATCGCCTACATCTACATTCGCG
>CAZZPX010000335.1:0-4473 GCA_964655955.1 uncultured Phycisphaerales bacterium
TTGCTGATGCTGCGCAGCTTCTTGAGCAGCGGCACGATCTTGCCCGTGCGCAAGCTCAACTCCTCGGTGAGCACAGCGAGCTTGCGCCGGCGCCGCTCCATGCGCTCGCGGATCTCGAGAATCTTCTCCTCGTCAATCTCTTCATCTTCGAGCAGATCCTCGAGCGTCTCCCAGTCCTCCCGGTTCTGCTCGAGCAGACGGCGGAGGGTGGGGAGGTTGATGGGGATGCGGCGGGCGATCTTGGTCTTGGCGTCGTCCTCGGCGGTGCTGATCCGCATGGTGCGATCGAAGGGGAGTTCGCCGGCGTGGACGGCGGCGAGAATCTGCACCGCTTCCGCGACCACGTAATCGCACATGAGCACGCGCCTGCGGAAGATCATGCGGGTCATCTCAATCTTCTTCGCCAGGCGGATCTCCTCAGCGCGCGTGAGCAGCGGAATCGTCCCCATCTGTGTCAGGTACATGCGCACCGGGTCGTCGATGCGCTTGGTGACGGGCTCCGCCTCGAGCGCCTCCTGGAGGATCGTCACCGTTTCCGGGTCGAGTTGGGAATCCTGCTCGGGCACGACGGGGGCGGTGGGGGTGACCGACTCGCCCCGCGCCTTGGCCTCGCGCCAGCGGCGGGCCTTGAACTCGAGCAGGTCGATCATCTCAATCCTCAGATCGTCGACGACGACAAGCAACTCGTCCATCCGCACCGTGTCGACCAGGTCGTCCGGGATGATGTCATTGAGTTCCTCGTAGGAGAGCCAGCTACGCTCGCGGCTCAACTCCAGCAGGCTCATCAAGGCTGGATCGATGTTGGCAATCACTTGGTTGTCTCCTTCGCTCGTGGACGCGTCAGGGCGCCGGAGGAGTCACGAACGAAAACGCACCGTGTGTCCTCGTACAATGAGCCCGGGTCGGCACGCTGCCTCACCGGGTGCTCCGTGCAAATCATGAGTCCGTCGAACGGGCCAGCGCCGCCGGGTCCGATGCGGCGCCCTGCATCCGTCGCAGCCTCTGCACGACCGTTTCCGTACGGTCGGTCTTCTCCCCGGATGGTTCCTGCAGTGCTTCCAGCGTTCGCAGGCACTGGTCGTAGGTGGCCTCAAGCCGAGCCTGGTTCTCGGAGGTAATCCGCTTTACCAGTGCGTAACAGCGTATTGCGGTCAGCCGCACGCGCGGATCTTCGACCTCGGAGATCATATGCTCGATCCGATCGGGCTCCACCCCAGAGAGCCGCACTGCCAGTTCCCGGCGCACGCCATCCGCAAACAGGCCGGGATCGAGACTTTTCCCCCGAAACAGGGCCGGGTCAACCAAAATACACCCAAGAATTTCATCTTCTGCGATTTGGCGCAGTTCCTGCGCCGATTCGCTGCCGGCGACGGGCTCGGAGCCGTTGTTATCAGACCTTCGCCGCCCCGCCGGGCGCTTCTCCAGTTGTCGCACCTGTGCCAGCACCGAGGACTCATCCACCCCCAGCACGCTGGAGAGATTGCGCAGGATCAGGCTCCGCCGCAGCGGTTCGACGCGGTTGAGCCCCAGCTCCATGAGCCGCTCCAACTCTTCCCCGACCAGAGCCGCACGAGCCGACATGCTGCCCGCCGCCGCGACACGTGCCCGCAGGCGCTGAGCGCGGAAGGCGAGGCTGTCGATTGCCCCGGCGAGCAGTTCGCGGAAGCGCTCCGGCCCGCCATCCGATTTGAGGAGGTCATCCGGGTCGCTGCCGTCGGGCAGGATCGCGATCTTCACGTCGATGGGCTCCGCGAAGAAGACCTCGAGCGCTCGGTCTGCCGCCCGCTGTCCCGCCTCATCGCCGTCGAACAGCAGGACCACCGTCGAGCACATGCGTTTGAGTGCCCGCGCATGCCGGACCGTCAGCGCGGTGCCCAGCGTGGCGACGACGTTCTCGAAGCCGGCCTGATGGCAGGCGATCACGTCGGTGTACCCCTCGGTGACGACGATCGTGCCGTCGTCCACCACCGCCTGCCGCGCCTGCTGCAGGCCGAAGAGCGTCGCCGACTTGTCGAAGACGGCGGACTCCTGGCTGTTGCGATACTTCGGCTCGTCCTCGGGATTGAGCCGCCGCCCGCCGAAGGCGATCACCCGTCCGAGTTGATCCTGGATCGGAAACATGAGGCGGTTGCGGAAGACGTCGTAGCAGCCGCCGTCGCGCCGCGGCTGCGCCAGCCCCGCGGCCTGGAGCTGCGCAGGCGAAAAGCCCTTCTTCTGCAGTGTCAACACCAGCCCGTCCCAGCGGTCGGGCGCTGCTCCCAGGCCAAAGCGCTCGACCATCTCCGGGGCGATGCGGCGCTCCTGCAGCATGGCGCGAGCCGCCTTGCCGTGCTCCGCATGCTGCAGGATCGTGCGGAAGAAGCGGTTGGCGGCGTCGTTGATGCGGATGAGATCGCTCTTGTCGAGCGCGGCTCCCTCCGCGAGTTCCTCTTCGGGGTGCGTCCGCCCGTCGCGGCGGGAGGACCGGAAAGGCGTCAGGGCGATCCCCGCGCGCTCGGCGAGCAGGCGCAGCGCTTCGGGGAAGTCCATCTTGTGGAAGTTGATCATGAAGTCGATGGCGTTGCCCCCCGCGCCGCAGACGAAGCAGTGGTAGATCTGCTTGTGCGGCACGACGTACATCGACGGATCGTGGTCGTCATGGAACGGGCAGAGGCAGACGTACTCGCGGCCCTTGCGCTTCAGCGACACGTGTTCGCCGACGAGCGTCACGATGTCCGTCGCGTCGAGCACGCGCTGGCGATCGTCGTTGAAGGAGCCGGAAGCGGGCATGAACTTTCTCAGCAGCGGCGCAGGCGGTGCGTCTGGCGGCGGCGACCGCCGGTGTGAGCGAAACTGCCTTGCCTCAATGAACCTCAACCAAAGCCGTTACCACCCGAGCGCACGGCGAACGCCGCTCAGTAATCTGATCAGATGCGGATCCATCCAAACCGTTTGTGCAAGCCCGTGGGCTCAAGATGCGTTTTGTCGAGGGCGCGAGAGATCGGAGAGTCCGAGGCGAAGCGCGATATCGACCGGGGAGATGAGCTGAAGACAGGCTAGATGAAACCTACCACCAAAGCAGGCTCGGTCAAATTGCCGCTTTACAAAACGCACATGCTCCGTCGCGTCTCCACGCGGCGAAGCGTCTCAGCGAGGTCGGCCCCAAGGGGGCGCACCGCACAACACGAGCGTCAACCCTGCTCTTGCTTTTGCTGCCTAGTATAGCCGTACTTGCGCTTGATCGGCTTGACGACGAGCCCCATGCGGATGGCCTTGGTCGAGGCCTTGACGCGCGTGGGCGAGCCGTCGATCACGGCGTGAACTTTCTGCAGATTCGGCTTGAAGGTGCGGCGGTTGTTGCCGGTCATCTTCAGACCGAAGCCGCCTTTCTTGATGCGCTGACCGCGGTAGCGAAGCTTGCGGCCGAACGTCGTCTTCTTGCCTGTGAAGTGGCAGACGTTAGGCATTTGTACGTCCTCGTGCGATGGGGCCTTGCTGAAACGGAACGCGTGAGTGTAGCGGCAGACGCGGGGGAATCAAGGCGATTGCCGCAGGGGCGCCTCGCCCGCAGACCCTACGATGCCACATGCGCCGGTTCCTGCTCCTCGTCCTCTTTTCCTGGACCGTCCCCATGACCGATGCCAGCCACTTGGACGCCCATCCATCCGGCAACCGTCTCGCCGCGGAAGCCAGCCCCTACCTCCTCCAGCATGCCCGCAACCCCGTCGACTGGTATCCCTGGGGAGCCGAGGCCTTCACGGAGGCGCGGCGGCGAGGGGTGCCGATCTTCCTCAGCGTCGGCTACTCCACCTGCTACTGGTGTCATGTCATGGAACGCGAGTCGTTCGAAGATGAGCAGACCGCCGCCTTGATGAATCAGCACTTCGTCTGCATCAAGGTCGATCGGGAGGAAAGGCCGGCCGTCGACGACATCTACATGGCTGCGGTCCAGCTCACGACCGGGCGGGGCGGCTGGCCCATGAGCGTCTTCCTGACACCCCCCGATGAGACGGGCGAGGGCGGCCTGCAACCGTTCTACGCCGGCACGTACTTTCCCAAGCAGCCGCACCACGGCCTGCCCGGCTTTCGCGATGTGCTCGGCGGCGTGGCGCAGGCCTGGAGCGAGCGGCAGCCCGCCATCCGCAGCTTCGCCGAGGAACTGACCCGGCACATCGGCACGCATCTCGCCGAGCGCAGCGAGCCCGTCGCAGTGGGGGCCGAGCAAGTCGACCAGGCCGTCATGCATTTGATCGGCATGTACGACAGCGAGTTCGGCGGCTTCGGCGGAGCGCCCAAGTTTCCCCAGCCGGTCTTCCTCGAACTCGTGCAGGAGGCCCTGGGCAGCGAGCGCTACGGCGAGCAGCATGAGCGCCTCGAACGGGCGCTCACGCACACGCTCGACGCCATGGCGCTGGGCGGCATGCACGATCAGATCGGCGGGGGCTTCCACCGCTATTCCACCGACCGCAAGTGGCTCGTGCCGCACTTCGAGAA
>CAZZPX010000336.1:0-4473 GCA_964655955.1 uncultured Phycisphaerales bacterium
AGTGCGCTGCGCGCGGAAGAGCGCTCCCAGCAGCGGCAGGTCGCAGAGGAGCGGCAACTTGTCGAGCTGGACGCTGTGCTCCTTTGAGACCAGTCCGCCGATGATAAGCGGCGTGTTGTTCTTGATGCGGGCGTAGGTCTGGACGCGGCGTGACGAGATGGTGGGAGCCTTGGCGAGGATGTTCCCCTGGGTGTCGCGAATCTCGAGATCCTCTCCCGGCACCACGTCGGACACGCTGGTGTCGATGAGCATGCTCACCTCGCTGCCGTTCTCCGTTACGCGCGGACGAATGTTGAGCAGGATGCCAGTGGAGAGGTATGAGAAGGAGAAGGTGAGCTTTGCCGTGCTGGCGTACGTGTTCACGTCCTGGCTGGTGGCGATGGGGATGTCCTGGCCGACGCGAATCGAGGATTGGCGATTGTTCAGCGTCAGTACGCTGGGACGGGAGAGGATCTCCGCCTTGCCTTCGCGCACCAGGGACCGCAGCTTGACCGACCAGTTCCAGTCGAGATCGCGGAAGACGTCGCCGAGGTCGAGATCGGTCGACTCGAAGCGCAGCGTGTCGTCCTGGCCGTCGGCGTCGGTCGTGCCGAACTTCCAGAAGATCGGCGGCTCGTCGAGCATCCACTCGATGCCGAGATCTTCCAGGCCGGCTTCGCCGATCTCCAGGACCAGCCCTTCGACGAAGATTTGACGTGCAGCGCGGTCAACGTACTCGTCGAGCAGGCGACGCACATGGCTGAACTGGTCCGGTCGCGCTGGGTGAAAGAGCACGAGCAACTGGGTCGTAGGCGAAGCGATGGTATTGGCTGAGAGCGGCGAGGCGGTCCCCACGGATGTCTCACCGAACTTGCCGCCCTGCATGCCGCCTTGGCCGACGAGGCCGAGGTCCCCCTGAGCGGGATCGGGCATGCTGACGACGTAGGGAAGCTGCTCGAAGTTCACCGCCTGGGGAATGGTCGCCGGGTCATCAAACGTCGTGACGCCCAGACCCTTCAGCAGCGCCAGGGCGCCCTTCGCGTCGATGTAGCTGAGTTGCACCAGCTTCGCTTCGAGATCCCGCGGCTTGAGGCCCTGGCGCATCTGCTGCATCGACTGCACCGCCTCGCTTGCCAACTGCTCGATCAACTCGATGTGCGCATTGCGCCCGACGCCCCCGTCCGCGCCCCGGGTCACGCCCAGCACCCAGAGTTGCGGCGGCTGCGTGAGGAATCGCTGATACCCCAGGCGCAGCACGTCCGTCGCACCCTCGCGCTGCGAGGCGAGGATTTCCAGATCGACGATGCTGCCCGCGAGAGGCGGCAGGGCGTCGGCAAGCTGCTCGCGCGCATCGGTGTACCCGTGCGACACGCTCAGCTTGAGCGTCAGCAGTTCGACCAGTTCGGTCAGCTCCATCCGGCTCAGGTCGGGGAGGCTGACGAGCTTGACGGCGTCAGCCGGCAGACCATGCTCCGTCAGGCGGGCTCCCACATCAGCGATGGCGGCCTCAGCGTTGGCGGCGCGCGCCTCAGGCGAGAGGGCGGCTTCATCGGCCGGGGGCTGCGCTTCGCCCTCCTGCCGGGCCAGCGCCAGCGCCTCGATCCGGGCCGGGTCGATCGTATGCGGATCCAGTGCCAGCTGATCGAGCGCCTCGCCGATCCGTTCCAGATCGCGCGGATCAACGGGATCGATGAGCACGCCGCTGCTCAGCCGTGGTTCTTCAAGAGTCACCGTGGAGGTGGTCTCGACCTTGCGGACGCAGCCGACGAGACAGACGGCAAGCAGCAGCAGCAGGGCTGCCCCGCCGCCTCCGCCGAGCGCACCGCCCGGGCGTCGACGTCGAGGCGTGACGCCGTCCGGCACCTCCGGCGTCAGGTCGAGCGGCGAACGCCGGTGCGGCGAGGAGCGGCGACCGGGCGGGATCTCCGGCACCGGGAAGTTGGCCGGCTCGCCGTCGTACACCACCCGTCCGTCCTCCAGCGAGATCACCCGGTCCACCAGGTCCAGTAGTTCGACGTCGTGCGTCACCATGATCACAGTGCGGCCTTCCATGCGCTCCAGCAACGCATCAATAATCTCATGTCCTGCGGCCGGGTCAATCGATGCGGTCGCTTCGTCGAGAATGAGCACCTGCGGGTTGCGCAGCAGCGCGCGGGCGAGCGTGATGCGCTGCTTCTCCCCGCGCGAGACCTCGCTCCCTTCGCCCATGCGCGTCTGGTACCCCTCGGGAAGCTGCTCGATGAACTTGTGCGCTCCGGTGACGCGGCAGGCATCCTCGATCTCCTCGAGCGTGGCGTCGGGCCGGGCGTACCGCAGATTCTCCAGGATCGACGTATTGAACAGGAAGACGTCCTGGAAGACGATGCCGAACAGTTTGCGCAGCGAGCGGACGGAGATCTTCTCAGCCGGCGTGCCGTTGATGAGGACTCGGCCCTTCGACGGCTCGTTGAAGCGAGGCGGCAGGCTGATGAGGGTGCTCTTGCCCGCGCCGCTGGGACCGGTGAGGGCGACGTGTTCGCCGGGCTTGACGACCAGGCTGACGCCGTCCACCACCAGCCGGCCTTCCTGCTCGTAGGCGAAGCTCACCTCCCGGAATTCGATCGGGCCGATGAGTTCCTTGACGGGAAGCGGCTTGGCGGCTGCGAGGCGCTGCTCCGCGGGCTGCTCGTCCAACAGGGAGAAGACGCGGTCCACGTTGGCGGTGGCCTTGGACAGGTGTCCGGCGCCGCTGATCACCTCCAGCACCGCCGGGTAGAGCATCTTCACGTACCAGAAGAACATGAGAAACTCGCCCGCCTGCATGTGGCCCGTCGCGACCTCGTAGGCCCCGTAGCCCAGCAGGATGACCGTCCCCACCCCCACCAGCAGGTCCGCCACCACCTTCTGTGCGAAGGTGTAGCGGTGCGTGCGGATCTCGCTCCTGCGGCTGGCGTCGATCGCCTCGCGGAAGCTGTCGCTCTCGCGTTCCTCGGCGGTGAACCCCTTGACGACCTCCATGCCCAGGAATTTCTCCACGATGTTGCCGTGCGCGATCGCTAGGCTCTCCTGCGCCTCGGAGTGGCTCTCCCGGATCGGCCGACGGAAGCCGCGGTACGTGAGCAGGTGCAAGGGGAGCACCAGCGTGCTCGCCAGCGCCAGCCGCCAGTTCACCATGTAGACGATCACCAGCAGCACCTGAAACTCGAGGACATAGCGGATGAAGGTCGGCAGCTTGTCCTGGATGAAGGTCTGGATCTTGAACGTGTCGTCCATCACGCGCGAGCTGACCTTGCCCGGCTGATTCGCCTTGTAGAAGCGCAGGCTCTGCTGCTGAAGATGATCGAACAGGCGCTTGCGCAGGTCGAAACAGAGATCCTCGCTGACGCGCAGCGACATCATGCGGCTGGTGTAGAAGAGGGTGTTGCGCGTGACGTAGATCAGACCCATGCCGGGCAGGATGAGCCAGAGCAGTTGCCAGTTGCCGCCCGCGGTGCTGCCCGCGCCGAAGACATCATCGATGAGGAGCTTGAGGAAGTACGGCTGCGCCATGTCCGAGAGTGTGAGCAGGCAGAGCAGCACGACGACGACGCCCAGGCGCAAGGAAAAGGGTCGCAGGAGTTGCCAGCTTCGCGCGGGGATGACGTCGCGTTGATCGGCTCTCCTGCTCATGGCGGGGTGAGGGGCGCAGCACCCGGAAGGGGGCGTTGCGTAAGTCTCCTTCCTGTAACAAGATCGACCATTTTGACCGACCTGGCAAGTGGCGCGGGATCAAGATGTGAAGACGGGCGGGATGGGGGTTCCGGGCAGAGTTGCCTGAGCGCCCGCGTCACGGCTGTCAGCGAGAGGACACGCCGCGCCGAGAGTCTATGCCGGGGAAAGTCACGCCTGCCGAAACTTGTTCCAGCCCGTCCAGAAGATGTTTCGGCAATTCCCGTGTTTGCGGTCAAGAAACGGCGACAGACCACCAGAATAGGGGGCGCGGTGGAGGAGGCGAAGAGCGGGCCCCGGGCGAGTGTCCTCACTACGCCCCCTGCCCAGCGACGAAAGCCAGCCGTGGGGTCATTTCGTCATGCCGTCGTGCCAGCGGGCAGCGCGGAGGTAGCTGCTTGTCTCGCCGTGCTGGGTGCGCTCCGCTTCGGTCGGACCGCGGCGGAAGAGGCCGAGGTAGCAGTTGGCGTCGCGCACATCCTCCGCCGCCACGCCGCCGAGCACGCCCGGATCGCCTTCGTCGAGGAAGAGGCCGTCGCCGACGGTGCGGGCGAAGTCGCCTTCGCCGACGGTGTAGACCATGCCGTGCGGGTAGGTGTTCGTCTCGAAGTTCACATGGTTGTCGTTGTAGGCGATGTTGCCTTCCCAACTCAACTTTGAGCCGTGGATGAGCAGCGTCAGGCTCTTTGTGCCAGTCGGGCCCTCGGCGAGCGTCGTGGCGGTGATCTCGCCGGTCGCGGGATCCCAGGCGCCGCCCACTTCCTCCGGGCCGCGGTTGCCGACGACGGCGTAGTTGCTGCTGAGCGT
>CAZZPX010000337.1:0-4466 GCA_964655955.1 uncultured Phycisphaerales bacterium
CCGACCAAGCTGGACGATATCGACGACAAGCCGCGACTCGATGTTGAAGCGTAGGAAGTGAAGTCGCCGCGGCCTGCCGCACCCCCCTACCTTCCCTGCATCACGCGCGACTTGCCCGAGGCGGCGGCGCGATCGAAGTACCACTTCAGTTCGCCCTGCAGCGGCCGCAGTCCACGCGCCGGCAGCGTCTGCGCGCTCTCCTCGCCGGCGGCGAGACGCTGGACCGTACGATGCTTGTGCTCGCCCGTCACGAAGACGGAAATGAAGCGGGCGGCGTTGATCAGATGCAGCGTCATGGTGACGCGATCCGCGGGCCCGCCCCGATTGCTCTCGCTGAGGCGCACGAGGCGCCTGCGCTCGCGCACGACATCGCTGCCGGGAAAGATCGAGGCGACATGCCCGTCCGCCCCCATGCCGAGCAGGACGTAGTCGAGGCGATCATGCCCCTTCTCGCGCCAGGCGAGCGACTCCTTCAGTTCCTTCTCGTAGTCACGGTCGGCGTGATCGCCTTCCGCGAAGATCGGATGAAGCTGCGGCCGGGGAATGTCCGCATGATCGCCGATTAGTTCGCGCACCAGGCGCCAGTTGCTCGCCTCGTCCTCGTGCGGCACGCGGCGTTCATCGACGAGCCACAGGTGAGTTCGTCGCCAGGGCATCGCCCGAAACGCCGGATCCAGCATGAGCCGGCGATAGAGCGGGACAGGCGTTGCCCCGCCGCAGAGCGCCAGGTGAAAGTCGCCAAAGGAGCGGACGCAGTTAGTGGCATGAATGAGCAGATCCGAGGCGAGCACGTCGAGCACGGACTCGACATCCTCGCCGACGATCACCTCGCCCGGCAGGTCGGGCCTGTCGACCTCGTACTCGGCGAGGTCGTACGAATTGTCGCCGGGCAGGGGTGGAGTCGACACTGAGACACCTCTCGGCAGATTGTAGGCGGGCGAGCGCCGAAGCAGCCCGCGCCGCTGCGTTACGCGACGTTGGCGCCGTTGCGGCGTGACCGCGCCACGACAAAGAGCGCCGTCATGACGACGAGCAGCATCAGGATGCCCGGGAACGCGAGTTCGCCGCTGCCCAGGGCCATGGCGTCGCCGAGTTCCAGCGCCACGGGAATGGCGAGCAGAATGCCCAGCAGCGCTTCGCCCGTGATGAGCCCGGCGGCGAAGAGCAGGCCCCGCTGCTCCGCCTTCGCCCGCGTCTCCTTGTCCGCTCCGCGCATCATCCGTTTGGCGGCGAGGGAGATGAGCCCACCGAGCAGAATCGGCACGGACAGCTCGAAGGGCAGGTAGATGCCGACCGCGACGGCGAGCACCGGCGTGCGGAAGGGCGCCTTCGCCGACTCCAGAACCAGATCCAGCATGATCACCACGGCAGCGACGCCCGCCCCGATCCAGACCATCGTCCAGGGCAGACCGCCGGCGAAGACGCCCTTCGCCACGGAGGCCATCAGCGTTGCCTGCGGCGCGGTGAGTTGCTCGTTGCCTTCCGTGCCACCCACACCGCCGATGCCGTAGCTGTTGAGCAGCAGGATGAGCACGGGCGCCATCACGAAGGCCGCGGAGAGTACGCCGACCACCTGCATGATCTGCTGCTTGTAGGGCGTCGCGCCGACGAGTTGGCCGGCCTTGAGATCCTGCATGTTGTCGCCGGAGATCGCCGCGGCGCAGCAGACGGTCGCGCCGATCATGATGGCGGCGGCGGCGCCGATGTCGCCATGGTCCCTGCCGACGAGCAGCAGCAGAAGCAATGATGAAGTGAGGATCGTCGCGATGGTCACGCCCGAGATCGGGTTGTTTGACGAACCGACGAGGCCCGCCATGTACGCCGCCACCGCGGAGAAGAGAAAGCCGGCGATGAGCATGACGACCGCCATGAACGCCGAGATGCCCCAGTTCCAGGCCGTGATGTGCCCGAAGATGAAGAAGAGCGGAATCAGCGCCACAACCCCCGCGATGAGAATGAAGTTGAAGGGGATGTCGCGCTCCGTGCGCAGCACCGTCTCCGCCGACTCGCTGCGACTGGCTGCGTAGGCGCTCAGGCTTGCCCGCACGCCGCGAATCAGCGCCGGGAACAGGCGGATCAGCGCCCACAAGCCACCCAGCGCCATCGCCCCGACGCCGAGATAGCGCGTCTTCTTGCTCCAGATCTCGTTGGCGACCTCCGCCGCCTCCACGGGCTCGCCGACCTTCTGCAACTCAGCTTCGTTGTGCGCTTCGACGTCCGCGATGAGGTTGGGCAGGTCCGCGTTGTGCGCTTCCGCTTCGGCGACCTCCTCCTCGGTCATGCCCTCGGTGATCGCATGCGGTTTGGGCTCGTCCTTCAGGTCGATCTCGAAGATCAGGGCAGGCGCGACCGCCTCCCCCGCTTCCTCCCGCGCCTTCTCTTCCGCCCGGATCGCCTCTGCCTCAGCGGGCATGACCCACACCGGCTGGTCCATATTGCTTGCGACAAAGGGGATCGCGATGAACCAGTTGATCGCACCGCCGATGAAGACGAGCGAGGCGATGTTGATGCCCACGATGAAACCCACGCCGACCAGGGCCGGCGAAAGGTTGCTGCCGAAGTAGACGATCGAACCCTTGGCCCAGGTCGCGACTTCCCAGACCTCGGTCCACAGCTTCAGCCCGGCCGCGCCGAGCTTGAAGAGAGCGCCGACCACCGCCGCCCAGGCGATGTAGGCGACGCCCGTGCCCCCGCGCTCGCCCACCTCCAGCACCTCCGCCGTGGCCACGCCTTCGGGGAAGCGCAGCGGCTGCTCGACGATCAGGGCGCGGCGCAGCGGGATCGAGAAGAGCACGCCAAGCAAACCGCCGAAACCGGCGATCATCGTCGTTTCCCAGTAGTTGAACGTCTTCCAGGCGCCCAGGATGATCAGGGCGGGGAAGGTGAAGATGACGCCCGCCGCGAGGCTCTCCCCCGCCGACGCCGCCGTCTGCACGATGTTGTTCTCGAGAATGTTGGAGTTGCGGAAGGCCCGCAGGATGGCCATGGAGATGACCGCTGCGGGAATCGAGGCGGAGACGGTCATGCCCGCAAAGAGGCCAAGGTACGTGTTCGCCGAGGCGAGAATGACACTGAGGAGCACCCCCAGGACAATGGCCTTGGCAGTGATCTCGGGAAGGATCGTCGAGGCGGAAATGAAGGGCTTCACCTCCTCGGTGGCCCGGGCGTCGCGAGGTGTGTGGTCCTGCTGTCCGGCTTCGTAGGCGGTGAACTGCTCTTCCATTATCGCTCACTTCTCGTCTGGCCCGGCGACGGAGGGCCGCGGGCGGTGCTGCGAAGGCGACCGGACTGGCCGCAGGTGAAGGCAGACCCATTGTGCCAGATTCAAGCGCTCTCTTCAGCCTCAGCCTGCAAGTGCGAGTGCACCCGCGGTTTGGCGGCGGCAGGCGTGCATTGCACTTCGCGAGATTCTGCCCGGCCAGCCGAGCCAGGCGCGCTTGCTCGGCGGAGCGGCCTCCCTTCCGTTCACCCAAGACGCACCGGCTCGAAACCCTGGCGATAGGTGCGCCGCACCAGCGTTCGCGTCGCCTCGGCGTGGTTTGTGAACGCCAGCTTCGCCCGATCCCACTCCAGCACCTGTCCCGGGTACTTCGCCGCCTTCACCGCGAGCAGCCCCGGCTCCGTGCAGCGCAGGCCGACCTCGAAGGGGCACCAGCGGTGCGGCGTGTCGACGCCCAGCGCCTTGTCCACCCAGGCGTGCCAGTGGTTGAACTCCTCGTACGCCGGCAGGCCGGGCCACTGCATGCCGTCGGTCATCTGACCCTCGCGCCAGATCTCGAGCGGCCCCTCGGGCGCGAGCACCAGCGTGCCGCCTTCGCAGACCACGATCGTCACGATGCCGCTGGGCCACTCCCCTTCGCCCAGGCCGATCTGCGCCCGCTCGGGCTTCATGCCGCTGTCGTAGAAGTGAAAGTTGCAGGTCGTGTTCGCGAAGTTGTCGCTGCTGACCGGGTAAGTCAGCGTCGAGAGCACCTTGTCCGCGTGGAAGTGCGTCAGATCGCGCGAGGGCGTGCGCGAGCAGACCAGCGTCGGGCTCGTCAGCTCGGGAAAGGCGTAGAAGACGACATCGGTCAGGTGCACGACCCAGTCCGCGATCTGGCCCCCGCCGTACTTCCACCAGCTGCGCCACTGCCGCTGCACCATGTTCGGCCGGCACGGCTCTTCTGCTGCCCCGCAGAGCCAGAGGTTGTAGTCGAAGCCGTCCGGCGGGCTGGTCGGCTCGCCCAGCACGCCATCTGCAAAGTAGTGCCCGCCGCCGAGGGCGCTGTTGCCGAAGGTGATGTGCACCTCGACGACCTTGCCCAGTTCGCCGCTCCTCAGAATGTCCACCGCCGCCCGGCGCGGGGCGTGGGCAATGCGCTGGGCGCCGGTCTGAGTCTGCAGGTCCGGCCGGGCTTCCACCGCCCGGCGCAGTATCTCCAGTTCCTCGAGTTGCTGCACGAGCGGCTTCTGGCCGTAGACGTGCT
>CAZZPX010000338.1:0-4459 GCA_964655955.1 uncultured Phycisphaerales bacterium
CCAGCCGATCGGCGGACCTCCATCGCAATTCAGATCGTACACATAGGCTGCACCGGCATTCGCCGCAGCCTCGTCATCGCGTGCAGCACCCGCGAAGGCGGCCCCGTCGGCGAGGGCGACGGCCTCACCGAAACGATCCCCGGAACCGCTGTCCGAGCCGGTCAACTTCGTCAGTTCGTACCAGACTCCGGATCCATCCGCGCCGAAGAGATAGGCAGCGCCCGCATTCTCACCGAGTTCGTTGTCGCGGAAGGCGCCGACGAGGGCGATCTCGCCGCGAACGGCGACGGAGCGCCCGAAGTATACGTCCGCGCTCCCGTCCGGCGCCGTGAGCTTCGCAGTTTGCTGCCAGGCGCCCGGCCCGGCGTCGTGGAAGACGTAGGCAGCACCGGCCAGATCGCCACGGTCGTCATCGCCATAGGCGCCGATGACCGCCGCGTCGCCGGAGATGGCGACCGAGTAACCAAAGTTGTCATAGGCCTGACCGTCATCCGGTACAAGGACATCAGTCTGCACCCAATTCCCCAGTCCGTATTCGCGGAACACATATGTTGCGCCGGAGAGAGCGCCCGCCACATCTTTGCCGTAGGCGCCGATGACGGCGACGCCGGCGTCAATCGCAAGGGAAAATCCGAAGAAATCGTAGGAGGTGCCGTCGCTGGCGACGAGTTGTGCGACTTGCGACCAGTTCCCGAATCCGTCGTCGACGAATACGTAGACCGCACCGCCGTAGTTGCCTCCGCCGTCATCATCGCCATACGCTCCCACCAGGATCGTGTCGCCCGAGATTGCCACCGCGCTGCCGAAATAGTCATAAGGAGCGGCATCGGCCGCGAGAAGCTTGGCGATCTGCACCCAATTCCCGGAGCCGTCGTCGCGATACACGTAGGCGGCGCCGGCCTGCGCACCGCCGTCATCGTCACCATACGCCCCTACGACCGCCGTGTCCCCCTCAATGGCGACCGACCAGCCGAAATAGTCTTCGCCACCCGCGTCGGAGGCGACCAGTTTGTCGGCCGCTGCCCAGTACCCGTCAACATGTCTCCGGTAGATGTACGCCGTGCCCGCGCTCTCGCCGCCGATGTTGCCGCGACGCGCGCCGATGATCACGAGATCGTTATCCGCGGCAATGGACCAGCCGAACTCATCGTCCGCGCTTGCATCTCCCACGATGAGCTTGTCCATCTCGAACGGCGCGCACGCGCCCAGCGCCGGACCGGACACACCCAGAAACGTTGCCAGACTACTGAAGAGGCACGCGGCGACGTACCACAACTTTCTGTTCTTCATGTTCCTCTGACTCCTTGCACTCATGATCGGCTGCAAGAGCACCACTGCAACTGCATGAATCGCTCCAAACACCGAGATGCTAGGTCCATTGGAGCCCTTCGCTTCGTTAACTCGATCTCATAATGAGGTCATCTCCCTGCTTGTTTACAGCAAGCGTGCATAGGCCGAGTCCCGATTGCAGGACACGCGGAGAGACATCTCCACGGCGATTCGATCGACGGGCATGCCGGCTGAGACTTTGTCGTATGTCGTGGGCAACGCACCAGCTAGTGAAGGAGCCCGGCGCCACCGATCCCCTTCGAGATGCATCACCTGCCAAGGTAACAGGGTGTCGGATAGGAAATGATGGCCGTCCCTCGCTGGCCTGCGGGCCTAGGGCATGCGATAATCGCCCTCGCAACTCTAGGAGAAATCGGCATGGCATTCCTCCAACACGTCCCGGGCACACTGCCCCTGCGACCGCTTGATCCGCACCCACAGGCGAAGGGGGTTGGCGTTCTCGGCCTGCATGAAGGACGAACCCTGCTGCTCGCCCTCGCGACGCGCTGTCGCGCCGCCCACGCCGTCGCCGGCTGCGATCTGGATTCGGCTAAGCTCGCCGCGGCGCGGGTGGAGCTGCCGGATCTCTATTACACGCACGACTACGATGCGCTGCTCGCGCGCGCGGATGTGGACATCGTCGCCATCTACACTCCGGACAGCGAGCACGCCGAGCACATCATCCGCGCCTTTGACGCCGGCAAGGATGTGATTTGCACGAAGCCGCTCGTGAACAGCCTCGACGCGGCCAAGCGCGTGCTCAGCGCCGGCCGCCGCACCGGTCGCAAGCTCTTCGTCGGCCAAAGCTGCCGCTTCTTCGAGCCGTTCCAGCGTCAGCGGCTTGCGCTCGAGCGCGGCGACTTCGGAGGACTCGACGCAATCGAGCTTGCGGATGCTCACTATATACATCGCATGGACTGGTACTATCGCAAGAGCCCCTGGGCTGCGAGCGAGACCGACTGGATCTATCTCGGCCTCAGTCATCCCATCGATCTGCTGCGGTGGTACCTCGGGCCCATTCGCGAGGTGCACGCCTATGCAGCGCGTTCCGCGCTGGGCGCTGACTTTCGGATCAAGAGCAGCGACATGTACCTGATCAACATAGTGGCCCAGGGCGGACGCCTGGGCCGGGCGCTGGGGCACTACGGCTGCCACGAGCTTCCCACGGCGCGCAACTGTATCGAGTTGATGCTCTACTGTCGAGGCGGGACGAGCCTCGCCCAGTATCACGACATGAAGTACATTCACACGGGCGAGGGCGCCGATGAGCTGACGGAGATCACCGAAGATCATCTCTACGCGGGCCGGCATTACTATTTCAATAGCGAAGTGCACGGCATGCACTACGGCGAGTTCGCAAACTACGCCGACTACTTCGCCCTCGCACTCATCGAGGGACGAGACTACTCGCCGGGTCTGGTGGAAGGAGTGGAGACACTCTGCATCATGGAGGCCGCCCGGCGCTCGGCTCGCAGCGGCCAGCCGGTGCTGGTTGCCGACCTGATTGCCGAGGTCGGCCTGGGCGACGGCGGTACAGGCGCCTAGCGGTCCCGCAGTTGCTGACGCAGGCGTTGTGCTTCGGCGCGGAACTCCTCGTGCAACTGCAGCGCCTGCAACCGCTCGGCTTCGCCGATGCTCCCTTCCTCCGCGGCAAGTCGCTCGAGAAGGTCAAGCAGGCGCGCCGTCCGCTCCTCGCGCGTCGCTATCGCGGGAAGATACTGGCGCTCATACCACTGTTGCCAGCCCGCAACCGTGACATGCTGGTCAAAGAGCCGGTCGTCGCGCTGCTCGAGATCCGCTTTCTGCGCGGCCACGAGCAGATCGCCTCGCTCCGCCCGCGCATTTCTTTCCACGGCGACGACCGCCGCGACACCGGCGGCGGCATATCCCAGGAGGCACACGGCCGCGACCGCTGCGATTCGCCGGTGCGTCCGCAGCCAGTACATGCCTCGACGCCAGGCGGAAGGATGGGTCCAGGCGAGCGGCGCACCGCACAGATACGCGGAAAGGTCGTGCGCAAAGTCCTGGGCGGAGGCCTGCCGCGCCTCCGAGACCGGATCGAGCGCGCGCTCGAGAATCTCGGCGAGATCGGGCGGCGCAGGCGGATACAGGTCGCGCAAGCGTCTCGGCACCTGATCCGCGATCCGCCGCAACGCCTCGCTGTACGCACAGTCGACATCGACGGCGGTATGACCGCTGAGCATCCAGAACCCCAGGGCTCCAAGGCTGTAGACGTCGCTGCGGACGGTGACCTGCGCCAGATCCCCGCGCGCCTGCTCGGGCGACATAAAGGCCGGTGTGCCGAGCGGCTGGCCTTCGCGTGTGGACACCTCGGACGCGTCTGCCTCGACGAGGCGGGCGATGCCGAAATCGACAATGACCGGCGTGCCGTCCGTGCGGATGATGATGTTGCTCGGCTTGAGATCGCGGTGCAGCACGCCGCGGTCATGTACGTTCTGCACGGCCTGAGCGATGGCACGGAGCAGTTCGACCTTGGCTTGCAGCGTGAGGTTCCTGGAGCGGCAGTAGTCGTCGAGCCGCGTACCCTCGACGTAATCGGTGGCAAGGAAGCAACGGCCCTCCTCCTGGCCGAAGTCGCGCACGCGCGGCACGCAATCGAGGCGAAGGTCCGCGAGAACCTCCATCTCGCGGCGGGCTCGATCGGCTGCC
The DNA here is from genome assembly GCA_964655955.1 of uncultured Phycisphaerales bacterium. Classification (GTDB taxonomy): domain Bacteria; phylum Planctomycetota; class Phycisphaerae; order Phycisphaerales; family JAGLTS01; genus CAZZPX01. Next base: position 4,000 of record CAZZPX010000338.1, read on the forward strand.
TTCTGGCCCAGGCGGTCGAAGAGTTTGAAGGCGACGAGTTGCTGCGTCCCCGGGTGCGTGGCGAGAAACACGGTCCCGCTCGCCCCTTCGCCCAGGATGCGCAGCGCCCGGTATCCCCGGTACAGCGTCTGCGGCTGGACCGCCTCCTCACCAAATCCCGCGTCGAAAGCGAACTGGGCGAGGCAGCGGGCGCCCTCGCTGGTCTGGACGAGTTCACGTAGGCGTTCGCTCTTGTTGAACGGTGAGATTGGAGTCGCCATTGGTCTTGTCCCTTCGGGAACGCAGGGCCGAGTGCATTGGCTGCGCTTCCTCTCATACGTGAAGCAAGGCGTCGACCTGCAGAAAAAAGAGCCAGATTGCAGCCGCACGCCCAAAAAACAACGCAATCAGGCGGCCGGAGAGTTCATAGTATGGAGATTGGATAGGGATGTGCCGGAGCCTGGAGCCGCCGAATGGCTGA
>CAZZPX010000339.1:0-4422 GCA_964655955.1 uncultured Phycisphaerales bacterium
GCGACATCGACGGCGACGGCGACACCGACCAGGCGGACCTCGGGGCGATGCTCGCCAACTACGGCACGGATTGCCGCTAATTCACAGGCCTCGACATGCCGGGCGCCATGCGCCGGCTGCCTCGGCACAAACCTTTGTCTATACACGGTTTGGAGCTTGTCTTGCCGCTGCCGTGAGGTAGAGTCCTTACAAGTTGGACAGGAATGTGGCCAATCTATCTACACGAGGTCCTCACGATGATTCGCGGTCCGAGAATCTCCGCCTTCTGCGTTGTCCTGATGGGTGCCGCGGCCGTCTCAGCAGGCGAACCCGTCGCGCCGCTCTCCTATGACATGCCCAACGGCGGGGGTACGGCGCACGGTGGCGGCTGGAACTTCTGGGACGAACCCTACGACGGCGACGGCGACAACAACGTCGACGGCGCTTACCTCAGCGGGGGACTGGGGCAACTCACCGATGGCGTCCTCGGAGTCGATAACTGGCAGGTTGACCTCGGCAACGGCATCGCGTACGAATGGGTGGGCTGGTGGCAGAACTTCGAACCTACTCTCACGTTCGACTTCGGCGCACCCGTCGATTTCTCAACGATCGAGATCCACGTGAACAACAGCGGCTACGGCGCGGTCGGCATGTTCCATCATGCCCAGCTCGCCTTCAGCAACGACGGAGTCGACTTCGGCGACGGACTGACCTTCACCGCCGACAGCGATGATCTGGCTGACCCCGCTGCCCGCTTCATCGTCATAGACATGCCGCGCACCGCCCGTTTCGTGCGCCTCGATATCGATCACCGGCCGGGTATGTACTGGCTCTTCCTCAGCGAGATCCGCTTCACGAGGGAGTCGTTGCCCTGCCCGGGTGACCTCAACGGTGACGGGCATCGCGATCAACAGGACCTCGGCATGTTGCTCGCGTCCTACAACGTCGACAGCGGTGGCGACATAGATGGCGATGGCGACACCGATCAGGCGGACCTGGGCGCGCTGCTCGCCAACTACGGCACGGATTGCCGGTAACACCTCGGGCCCCGACATGCCGCGCGCCAGGCGCCGGCCACCGCGGCGCCGCGGTGCCGCCGCGTCGGCGTGCGGTCAGGACGCGGGCCGGGACATCCCCGGGGCTATGTGGCGGTCACGGGCAGTTATCGTAATTCGCCAGCAGGATGCCGAGGTCGGATTGATCGGTGTCGCCGTCGCCGTCGACATCACCGCTGCCATTCACCTCGTATGCGGCGAGCAGAATGCCCAGGTCCTGCTGATCCACGCAGTCGTCCCCGTTCAGGTCGCCGGGCACGCCCATGAGATTGTCGCGCACCCACTGGCCGGCGTCTTCGACCAACTGCTGGTCGCGGTTCTTGTTGAAGAGGATCCAGAACGAAGCCGACTCGGCGATCGCGGTATCGGGCGACCAGAGGGTCAGCTCGAGCAGGTAGATCCCGTCGCCCGAAGGCGCCAGCAGTTCGTAGCCGACGTGCTCGTGCAACTTGCCGCTGCTGTTGGCGCTGCCGAAGACGTAGCCCGCGATGACCTGGTCGAGCACCGGTGTGACGATGCTGTTGCCGCCCTTGCTGATCGACAGTCGCTCCCCGGGGATGGTGAAGAAGTCGTGGTTCGTCTCATCCCAGCGGCGCAGGGCCGCCTGAATGTCGAAGCCGATCTGCGTTCCCGGGGTGAACGCACCGGCGAGCGAGTCGAAGCCGGGAGAGTCCGTCCAGTTGGGGATGAAATCGGAAAGCTCCGTGGCGAAGACGCGCTCGCCGAAGTCCGGCACGCCGCCATCGCCCGGCACGCCGGTCACCAGTTGATCGTCGACGAGACCAATGACGATGTCGCCGTCATGCAGTTGAGCTGAGGCGGCGCGGGCGGCAAGGAGAGTTGCGAGACCGATGAGCGTGAGAATGATCTTGCGATTCATGAGACACCTCTGCGAGATGCGAACGAAGTTGTGTTCATAGAGCCAGGCAGGAGCCAAGCCCGCCGCCGATCTTTCGATCGGCGACGGGGGAGAGTCATAGAACGAACGTGGATCAGCGGCGGCGGCGCGTCGTCAGCAGACCCGCGACGGCGAGCAGCCCCGCCGTACCCGGGGCCGGGACGAGGTTGTCCCAGACCCAGTCGATGGCGAGGTCATGCGTCGGCTCGTCGAGCCCCTTGTTGAAGACGATCCAGAAAGGACTCGACGCTGCATAGTTGTTGCTCCACAGCGTCATCTCCAGCAGGTAGATCCCATCGTCCGCGGGCGACTGGAGCGTGAAGTCCAGGTGCGTGTGCAGCTCCAGTTCGTCATCCACGACCGCGAAGACGAAGCCGGGCACGACCGTGTCGTCCGGCGGCGTGAGCAGGTTCAGCGGGCCGTAGGCGACCTCGAGTGGCGAAGACGAGATCACATCGAATGTACCGTCCCAGATGCGCAGGGCGCGCTGCACGTCGAAACCGAACTCGTCGCCCTCCTGGAACGTGCCGACGACGGAATCGAAGCCGGGCTCATCGGCGTAGTTCGGCTGGCCGGGCAGTTCGCCGAACTCGCTGCCGAAGACGACGTGGCCCCACTCCGGACCGTCATCTTCCATGAGGCCGATGATGATCCGGTCGCCGCTCAGGCCCACGGCGATATCGCCAGCGTGGTCGTGCTGGGCCAACGCGGTTGTGGTGCAGAAGGAAGCGGCCAAGACACCGGTAAGAACAAACAGACGAGTCATGATTCTCTTCTCCTACAGAAATTCAGCCGAATCGGCTGGTCGTGACACTGGTGTTCGGGCGCAGCGGACGCGTGCAGCGTGCAGCGACAAGCGTTAACCTCGGCGCCTCAGTTCACGTGATCGGGGTTGAAGTTGTTGCGCTCGTGGTCCGTGTAGACGCGTTGGAATTCCCGCGTTTCGGCGTGGCCGTCCAGAAAGGAGTAGCTGGCCCGGCCGTCCCATCCCAGCGCGTCCCCGCCGTGCGCCGCCAGTTCCATCTGGCGAGCCGCGAGCAGCGGCGCCGACTGCGCCCCGCCGGGCCCGTTGGACCAGTCGTCGGGGTGCACGTGGTCGCTCGTCGCATAGGGCTCAGAGCCCTGCAGCTTGCCTTGACTCATCATCACGAAATGCACGGTGTGCGTCGGATGGTGGATCAACTCGATGCGGTCGTACGTCTCGTCGAGCGAGGGCGCGACGCTGCGGGCCAGATAGCTGTTCAGCCCGTAGCTCGTCCAGCGGGCGATCTCGCCCAGGTTGACCTGCTCGCCGTTACGGACGACCTCGAGCGCCTGGTTCAGCGTCAGGCCCTCCGATGTGCCGCCCATCGACACGGGCCAGAAGGGGCTGTCGTCGACGGGTGACTGCAGGGCGAGCGGTTCGCCGTGGTACTCGGCGAGGACGATCGGCCAGGCGCGCTGCAAATCGTCCACGCCCCCGTGCGACAGACCCGCATCGATGAAATAACCATCGTGCTGATCCATGTAGAGCGTGTGGGCGATCTCGATGCTGCGTATGTTGGCCAGGCACGCCACGCGCCGCCCCGCCTGCCGCGCTCCGGAGAGCGCGGGCAGCAGGATGCCGACGAGCAGTGCGATGACAGCGATGACGACCAGAAGCTCGATGAGCGTGAATGCGCGAACGCGCATAAGGCGCCTCCTTCCAGGAGTGCGGGCGCAGAGACGAACTGCGGGAGAAACGCCACGAGGCCGAAACGCGGGATCGGTCTCAGCAGGAAGGAGGGCCGCGGATGCTATGGGCGAGCGGGGTGCGAACGGTATGAACCTGGTCGACGGTCACATCGACCAGCCGCCATTCGTTCGCCTCGACAACCTCCGCCGGCGGCAGCAGCGTCGGGGCGGTGAAGGTCTTCACGAACGCCAGCCACTGGCACGTCGGGCAGGTGCGCGGATCGTGATCGGGCTGGGCCGGCTCATCGCGGCTGGGCGTCCACGGCTTGGCCGCTTCGCAGTCGATTTCGCCGGTAAGCGCCGCGTGATCGTCAAGAGCGCACACGCTCTTCTCGGCGCACGAGGCCTGGGCCGGCAACTCCGTCGCGTGCCACAGCGGCAGCAGCAGTTGCAGGGCCAGTGCGAACGCCGCCAGCAGCGGAAGCGCGTCAGCAGCGGATGTCGCGGGTCGAACTCGTCGGAAGAAACGTTGCAAGACGCCTCGATCCTAGCCGCATCCCGTCGGTGCGACCAGAAAGAACCCGGGTCGCCGCGCAACCGTCGCCACAAAGCCGCCGCCGCTCCGCCAAGCCAGCCCGCGCGATCGCCCGCAGGCGGCGTCCGATACCATGGCGCTCGGCCGGGGGCTGTTGAATCGCAGGCTTCGGCCGCCTGGTCCGCACGGAGGTTCTGATGAAGTTCGCCGCGCTGCTGTTCGCTTCTCTCGCCGCTGTCGCCGCCGCGCCCCCGCCCGCGGCCAGCGCCGACACGACCGTCACCTACAACTTCAACGAGGCC
>CAZZPX010000340.1:0-4419 GCA_964655955.1 uncultured Phycisphaerales bacterium
GCCAACTGGGGCGCTACAGCCAGAACTACATCAACCCGCTGCTGCTGGTGATCGGCCTGTGGTCGCGGGCGGCGGGGCTTCTGCTCTGCATCATGCTCGTTGTCTTCACGGCCGGAATCTTCGGCGTGCTGCTGCGCGGCCTGTCGATCGACTGCGGCTGCTTCGGCCAGTGGCTGGACGCCGAGGTGACGTGGCTCACGCCCCTGCGCAACCTGGCGATCTTCATTCCGGCGCTGCTGGTTGCGAGCTTCGGCGGGGGGCTCTTCGCTGCCGACGCCCGCCGCGTCTCCCTCGGGTACCACTACGATGAAGAATCCCGCACCGGTTGAGCGGCTGGCGGCGTCGCGGTCCTCCGCCGCGTGCTGATCGTTCGCACATCCCGCGCGTTCCGCCCGCGTCTCATCCCTCAGACAAGTCCACGACCCACGCCCCTGCGATCCATCCCTCCACCGCCTCGCGCGCCAGGTTCAGCCATTGCGCGCACGCATCGAGGATCGCACTGTCTGCCGTCACCGCGATCGCCTCGCGCGCCGCGATCAGATCGTCATCCGGATTGAGCGTGATTTCGACGCGCCAGGGCCAGCCGCTGCTCGCCGCCATCTCTTCAATCTGCCGCTTGAGCCGGCCGCTGTTCGACACGGGCCGATCGAGATACCACCAGCAGCGCGGCGAGCCGTGTGACGCGAGCGCCTCGCCGATGAGCTTCAGCGCCGGCCGCGTCTCCTCGACCTTGCGATACGTGCCGTGCATGCTCGCCATGTCGCGCAGCGTCCCGTCGCGCCCGAGCAGGAGTACGCCGCCCGACAGCGCCGCCTCAATCGTGGTGAGCAGGTTGAAGCCGTCGATCAGTAATTCGCCTTGTCTCGCCTCCGCGCCGTTGCCGGGGACGACGGCGTCAAGCTCGACTCGGCGCGCGCTGCGCGACGCCAGGGCCGGATCGCTGCAGGCGCAGCGGCGCACGGCGAGACGCTGCCGCTGGCGCAATCCGTAGCGATCGCCGACGAGCTTGAGCGCCGACGGCATTGCGTAGTCGCGCGTGAGCAACCAGGAAAGATCGCGCGTCGCCAGGCGCAGCGCTTCGTGATGTTTCGCCGTGAACAGGTCCTGGTCTTCGGGATGTGGCCCGCGGTGCTGCATGTCCGAATCGTCGGTTCGCTGCGCGGCCGATGCAAGTTCTGCTTGCCTGCAATCGAGGCACGCCGCGCCTCGTAAACCCTTTGGCCTCCCCACGGTAGCCGCGGTTCATGCTCGCGCGCAGCGCCTCGATGTAGGGACTTTGTGTCAGAAAACCACGGACAATCGCTTGCCGCTGTTACGGGCGCGGGGAGTTTGCTGCGGGCGTCTCAAGCGCGGCACCGCCGACCTCGGTGAACGCCGCGTAACGCACACGAAGATCCAAGTTGGAATGTGAAAGGAAGACACATGCTCCAACCACACGGTCCGTTGGTCGCCGCCGCCGCAATGCTCCTTGCCGCGGGTGCCGCGACCGCTCAATTCACCATCCTCGACACCGGTACGCCGGTCGGCGATGACTTTCCCGCGCTCTCGCTGTTCAACGACGGCCCAATCTTCCAGAACCTGGGCGCTTTCTTCTCCACCAGCGAAATGGTCACCGTCGTCGAACTCGAAGCCCACATGAACTCCGCCTTCGGCGATCTGGCCTTCGCCATCACCGGTGTCGACTCCGGCGGTCTGCCGGATATCTCCAATACGCTTTTCTCGACGACCGAATCCTTCTCCGTCACCGGTCGCGACTGGCGCGGCGTGGACGGGCTGAGTTGGGATCTGCCTGCGGGCGACTACTGGTTTGTCCTGCTGCCGGAACTCGGTTTCAGCTCTTCTCTCCCGTACGGCGCTCCTGATCCCACCGCGGTCGCCTTCGAGAACGAGGGCAGCGGCGGCTGGGCGCTCACCTCCAACGATGATGTCGGCTTCCGCATCACCGCCATCCCCGCGCCCGGCTCGGCGGCCCTGCTGGCGCTGGCGGGTCTTGCCGCCTCGCGCCGACGTCGCTGAGCGCGCGGATCGGCGACCTGACAATTGCATCTCGGCTCGGCTGCACGCCGAGCCGCTTCTCTGCGCCTCTCAGGGCGGTGGGCGCAGCCGCCCCGCGCCGGGGATCGCCTCGACTCAGCGCGTAGAATGCGCTGTATGTGTGGCCGCTTCGCCTTGACTACGCCGCCCGATGTGCTCGCCGCTCTCTTTCGCGTCGAGGCTGTGCCCGCGTTCGCGCCACGCTACAACGTGGCGCCGACGCAGCGGATTCCGGCCGTGCGCGGTAGCGCCGGCACGCGCGAGATGGTTCTTCTGCACTGGGGCCTCGTTCCTTTCTGGGCGGATGATGCGTCGATCGCCTCGCGGATGATCAACGCCCGTGCGGAGACTGCCGCCGCCAAACCCGCCTTCCGCGCCGCCTTTCGCAAACGCCGCTGTCTCATTCCCGCGGACGGCTTCTACGAGTGGCGCAAACAGGGCAAGGCGAAGCAGCCGTACTACATTCACCGTGCCGATGGTCAGCCATTGGCGTTCGCGGGTCTGTGGGAGCGTTGGGACAAGGGAGATGAGCCGCTCGAATCGTGCACCATCCTGACGACGACGCCCAATGCGCTCGTGGCGGAGTTGCACAACCGCATGCCCGTCATTCTCGAGCCGGGGGCCTTTGAGCGCTATCTCGACCCGGCGGTGGAGGATGCGGCGGCGATCGGCGAGTTGCTCGGCCCGGCCGCGGAGGGCGTGTTGGACGCCTATCCCGTCTCGACCCACGTCAACAAGCCCGCCAACGACGACCCACGCTGCCTCGAGCGAGCAGTGGGCCTTTTCTGAGCATCCGCAACGGCGTTGGCGTCGCTTCGCACAGATACTGAATTCGATAGTAATGTATCCATACGGGGCAATTCTCTTCCTCGCATCGCCTTCCGGTATAAGTACGTTTGCTCATTGCGCGACGCCGTCCGTCGCTCGCCCAGAGCAATTTGTTTAGCAATTATTAAGATTCTGCTTGCCTGGGCGGGGCTTCGGGCAAGACTCACTGCGGGTGATCGCGAGGACTCCGGCCGCGTTCCAACCGCATGAACTCGGCTGGTGCAGCGCCAAGACTCCGCGTCGTCGCCTCATGCGTTCGCATCGCCCTTTCATTCGGCATCACTGCATGTGGCGCCTCCTGCTCTGAGGCAAGCGCCTGGACGTTCGTTGTCGCGATGCCGACACGCATGGCATGTCGTGCGGCCGCTTCACTCGGCCGCACGCTGGCGCGAGGAGACACGCGGATGACGACGGAAAGACGAACGATCAACGCTGCATTCACGGCCGCGGCGGCGCTAGGGGTGCTCGCTGGCATGGCCTGGTCGCAGGAAGGGCAGATCATCGACGGTTCGGCGATCGGGACATTGGTGTATCTTCCCCCGCCGCCGCCCGGATGTCTGCCTCGATTCATGACCGCGACATTGTGGCTGGCCAACGATGATCCCGATGACGAGGACGACACGCTCTACGAGATCTCCGCCATCGATGGATCTGTGCTGCGCACTATTCCTGCGCCCGATGCGCACCCGCAGGGCGTCATGGCCGGGCTGCTGAGCGGCGACCCCCTCGCCGTGACCCTCTACGTCGTCAATGACGATCCCGGCGATGATTCGCTCGACACCGTCTACGAGATCAGCAGCTTTGACGGCAGCATCGTCAACTCGTTTCCGGCGACCGGCCTCACCGATCTCCTCAGCCCGCGCAGCCTCGTGCAGTCGCTCTCCTCCTACACGATTACGGCGCCGCCCGCCTGCATCTCCACTGGCGACGAATTGGTGATCTCCGCCTGGATCGCCAACGGCGACACCCTCTGCCTCATAGATCTCGAGACCTGCGCCACCATTCGCAGCATCCCGGCTCCCTGCGGCTCGCCGCAAGGTCTGGAAATGGGCATCAATCCCTTTACCACGATGACGCTCTTCGTCGCCTGCGACGACGACGACATGATCTATCTCGTCGATACTTCCGACGGGAGCGTGCTCACTTCATTCGCCTCTCCCGCGCCGAATCCGAGCGGGCTGGCGATGGCCCTCGTCCTGCCGGAGACCTCGGGCCAGATCGTCTCCCCCCTGCTGCCTTTGACGCTCTGGCAGGGAGAGAACGTTGCCGACACCATGGACAATCAGTTCGCCGCCGGGGGACTCATCGATCGCCTGGAGCCGGAGTGCGACGGAACGGCGGATATGCTTCTGTGGGATAACGAGCCGGATGGACCGGACGATGCGCTCTGGTCCTCTCAACTCGAGACGGTGTATCCGTTCGAGTCGCAGGTCGCCGACGACTTTCGACTCGTTGAAGACGCGCGCGTGCTGCGCGTGGAATGGAATGGGGGGTTCTGGAATGGTTCGCCCATCACTGTCCCTGAGTGGAACATCTTTTTCTATGCCGATGCGGGCG
>CAZZPX010000341.1:0-4414 GCA_964655955.1 uncultured Phycisphaerales bacterium
CGTTGTCCAGGTAGCCGATGCGATAGTGCAGTCGCCGCTCCCAGGTGTTACCGTCCCCGCCCAGGCGTTGCCGGATGCGGTTGACGTGCGCGCCTCGATGGCGATCGTAATAGAGATTGATGGCGCCGGCCTGAGGCGGAGCGCCGATGAGTTCGGAGAAGATCAGCGCGCTCATGGTGGGAAAGGGAGGCAGCACCTTTGTGGGCGGCTCGAACCACGACCACGCGTCGCGCTCCCAGCGCTCGCGTGCTTCGGCGTAGGGAATCGAGTCGACCAGGACGATCAAGTGTGGCAGGTCCGTCGCGGCGTAGTCGGAGAGGCGATACACGCGCTCGGGCCAGCCATCCTGGTCGTCGTCGTACTCCAGCATGGCGAAACGGCCTTCGACCGTGCGCAGCGAAAAGTCGCCGAGCCCGTCGCCGTCGACGTCGTACGTGCGCACTTCATGCGTGGTCGTCAGCGATTGTGCCGGGAACCTGAGCCGCCCGCCGGGCGAAAGGCAGCCTGTGAGACAGGCGCAGGTCAAGATCGCCGAGAGGACTCGCATCAGGCGTTGCTTCCACGCGCGGCCGAGTCGCGATACCCGATGACGGGAAGGAGCACGAGCACGACGCCCGCGAAGCTGGCGCTGACGCCGAACGACGCGAGAATACCTAGCGAGCGGATGGCCGGGGTGCTGGTGAAGCAGAGCGCCGCGAAGCCCGCCACGGTGGTGGCGGAGGCGGTGAGGACGGCCTGGGTGGTCGAGCCGAGCCTGGCCGTGAGGTTTCCCGCCTCACCGTCGCGCGGCTGGGCGGCGAAAACGACGAAGACCCCGGCATCAACGGCGATGCCGAAGAGGAGCGGCAGCGCCACTCCGTTCACCGCGTTCAGCCGCACGCCGAACCACGACATCAGCCCCAGCGTGCACAGCGTGGCAAAGACGAGGGGCACCAGCGCCAGCGTCACGTCGAACGGTCGGCGCAGCGCCAGCAGCAGCCAGGCGACGACGAGCAGGAGCGCCAGCGTCGCCGACTGCGGAAAGCCCCGCCGCGTCGCCCGCTCGAGATCGGAGGCGACGGCGCTCATGCCGGTGAGCGCCGCCTGCGGCACGTCGGCAAGCAGATCGCGAATCCCGTGCACGACCTCATCGCGCTCGTCCCGATTGGTCAGCGGCCTCGACAGCGCCACGATCAGAAGCGTGCCGAGCGGATCGTCGGCACGCGGCGCCTCGGGGTGCGGCAGAAGCTGGCGGGCGATCGAGGGATAGTCGTACAGCCCGCGCGCCTGAGGCGGGGCGGACGCGACCATCTCGCGCAGCAGGTCGCGATAGCCGGCGAAGGCGTCCGCGGCGAAGGCGCTTTCCGCCACCGCGCTGTCGAACTCGGCGAGGGCTCGCTCAGCGCCGAGTTGGCGCAGCCGATCCTGCCGACTCGACATGCTCCGCGGGTCCGGCACGAGCGAATCGAGACCGAAGACGTTCGTGATCCCGATGCTGCGGGCGCGGGGAGAAGCGAGGAGCGCGGCCGCGTCGTGGGCCGCCTGCGTCATGGCCGCCTGTGATTCGGCGCGAATCTCGACGGGAATCGTCTCCGGGGCGAGGCCGAAGCGTCGCGGCAGGGCATTGGTCAGCTCCAAGGCGCTGTTGGGTCGCGGATGCAGGATGGAGACATCGGTCTCAAAGGTCGGCAGGCCGCTGCCGAAGATGAGCGGGAAGACGCTCACGAAGAGCAGCACCAGACCCGCGACGAGACAGGCGCGGCGATGGGCCAGGGCCCGGCGCGCCAGCGCGCTCAGACGCGGCGGCTGCGTGGGCTCGCGCACAGCGCGATCTCGCAGCGCCAGCAGCGCCGGCAGGAGCAGCATCGCTGACGCCAGGCAGCCGGTCAGTCCCAGCACACCGAGTACCGCGAAGTCGCGCAACATGCGCACGCTGGAGAGCAGCAGGGAGAGGAAGCCGAACATCGTGGTGATGCAGGTGGCGCTGATGGGGACGCCGATGGCGGCGGCGGTGGCGCGGGAAGCGTCGACGGTGGGTGTGTCGTCGGCGCGGTGCGCCTGGTAGTGCGAGAAGAAGTGAATGCCGTAGTCGATGCCCAATCCGGCGAGCATGGCGGAGATGACGGCGGTGAGCGGCGTGATCTGCGTCTCGAAGCCGCTCCTGGCGCCGAACCCGACGATGATGCCCGCCGCCGCCACGCTGCCGATCAGGAACGGCGCGATCGGCCGGCGATAGATGATCAGGAAGACGACCTGGAGGAGGATGACGGCGGCGATGACGCTCTGGATCGAGTCGCGCTTGATGCCGCGCGACGTCGTGGCGGCGATGGCATAGCCACCCGCGGCCTCAAGCGTGAGCGCATCCGCGTTCACGCGCGTGGCCAACTCGAAGATGTGCTCAACAAAGCGGCGCGAGAAGCCGAGGTTATCGACCTGCTCGACGCCCGCGATTCGCACCAGCAGCGTGCGCTGATCGAGCGACAATTCCGGGTGCGGCCCGGTCTCGAACTGCTCGTCGAACGACCCCTCGCCGAACCGAGACTGGTCCACAAGCTCGGCCAGGCGCAGCGGATCTCGCAGCACGGACCTGGCGATGGCGGAGGCGGCGGCGCCGGGCGCCGCGATCAGTGCTTCCGCGCGGCGAAGTTGAGCGCGCATGCCGTCCGGCGACAGGCGCTCGAGAAACGTCTCGAAGGCGTCGGCGTCGAGGAAGTAGGGCAACGCCGGAGCCGCGACCTCCTCGACGTACCTGCGATACGCCGCGTCGCGCAGGTAGCGAAAGTCCGCGACCATCGCGCTGGCCTGGACATCCTGGCGCACCGCGGCTTCCAGGCGCGCGGCGAAGTCGATGAGGGGCTGGGGATCCGACCCGGCGCCAACTGGCAATGTCACGAGCAGCAACAGTTCATCACTCGAGTGGTACTCCGCGGCGAGCCGATGCATCGCCTGCGAAGCCGGGCTGCTCGAACCGAACATGGCGGCGAAGGAACTGGTGATGGTCAGCCGCGAGATGCCGTAGAGCGATACGGCGAGCACGAGCGCCCACAGCAGCAGTGCCGCGCCGGGCCGCCGCGCCGACGAGGAAGCGAGTCGTGCGAAGACTGTGCTGAGAAAGGCGTTCATTGCAACTGTGTCGCCCGCCTGGGGGGTGTGAAAGCCGAGTCCGGCAGGGGCAGGTTCAGCTCGACGTCCTGCAGGCGCAAGGCCGCTGTACCCGAGGGGCCGCTCGCGTCGATCCGCATCGGCCAGGGCGTGTTGCCGATGAGTCGGTACTGGCGGAACGTCAGTTCGCCAACGATCGCGCCAGCGTCGACGACGCGCAGGCGGCGCAGCGTCAGCGTGTCGCGCTCGATCTCACAGATGACGACAGAAGCATCCGCTCCGGCGCTGCGCACGACCAGGGTGTCGGCGGTGGTGCTGTCATCCACAAGGACACCGCCGGACAGCAGTTCATCCGAGAAGATCGCTCTGATTTCGCGCACCCACCGCACGATAGTCTGGGGATCTTCCTCGAGCCGTTCGCTCTGTTCGAGCCAGATCTCTTCGCCGCGGAGCGTGATGTCGAAGACGCTGCGCCCCAGTTTCCAGGCGCGCAGGCGGAAGGAATCGGGAGGCCTGGCCGCCAGCGCGATCTCCAGCCGCACGGCGCTTCCTTCCGACTTCTCCAGGACCAGCGTGCCCGCGGCGGAGAGGCTCTGCACAGCTCCCTGCCGCTCACGGACGATGGCCCACGAGTCCTCCGCGGCAAGGCGCGGGTAGTGCGGCAGCGGCGGCTGCGGCGCGCAGGCGCCCACGCAGCAGGCGCAGCACAGCGCGCCAATGCAACTGAGAAGATGCAGGCGAGGCATCATGGGAGCACCTCGGCGAGTGCGGCCCGCAGAACTTTTCCCGCGGGCGACTTGGGAAGCGCGGGGACGGCATCGAAACGCCGCGGGATCTTCGCCGGACCCAGGCGTCGGCGCAAATGACGGCGCAGCTCCTCAACCGGGGGGGGAGCAGCCGGATCAGCCGGCACGTACACCGCGCGGAGGCGCGTCACGGTGTCGGAGACGCGCAGGGGCAGCACGACGCACTCGCGCACCTGTGGATGCGCCGCCAGCACCGCCTCAACGTCCAGCGGGTTCACCTTGACACCGCCCGTCTCGATGATGAGTTTGAGTCGGCCCGTGAGCGACAGCCGGCCTGCCGCATCGACCCGGCCGAGGTCGCCGGTGAGCAGGTGCCCCTCGGTGAGCGGCACGTCGCCATCGAGATAAGCTGTGAGCATGGAGGGTGCGGCGATGGCGACATGCCCCTCCTCGCCGGGCGGTCGAAGGCGCTCGTGGTCGTCCGGATCGACGATGCGCACGCTCACGCCGGGGAGCGGTGCGCCGACGCTGCCCGCCTGGAATCCGGGCGACTGCGGACGGTTGAAGGTGACCGGGCCCAGTTCGGT
>CAZZPX010000342.1:0-4405 GCA_964655955.1 uncultured Phycisphaerales bacterium
GAAGTCGCCGGTGTAGTCGATGCGAGCGATGGGCGTACCGCTCTGCCAGCCGGCCCACATGAGCGTGCCGGTGAAGGAGTAGTCGCTGTAGCCGACGGTGACGGTGTCGATGAGGCCGCCGCCCGCGTCATAGAAGTCGAAGACGATGGGGGTCGGGTTGACGCCGTCGCCTGCGGCTCCCCACCAGCCGCCGAACTCGACGACGGGTGTGTTGAAGGTGATGGTAGCGGTGGTGGGGGGATAGCCGGTGTCGACGCCGTGGCCCTTCGTGCCATCGACGACCTGGGCGGATCCCCAGCTCGACAGGCCGAAGGTCGGGCCGGCGCTCGGCTCGTAGACAACCATGACCGGGTGTGCGATCTGGGCGGCGCCGCCCATCATGATGGTGGGGTTGTCCATGTAGAAGTCGGGGTCATTCCAGTAGTTCTGGAAGCTCTCCCAGCTTTCCTGCAACGTGCCCGTGAAGGGGCCCATGGGCGTGACCGCGGCCGATGCGGCAGTAGCGGCACCAGCCACGACAGCCAAGACAATTGCCTTCATAGTGTTTCCTCCTGATGGTTGTAAAGATCCTTGCGGGAACCTGAGAAGTGTACCCCATGGTCGAATGAAGTGAGAGGTCAATTTCGGCAGAACCCCAACGTTCAGTCGGGCCCGGTGGTGCGAGAGGCGAAATGGCGGTGGAAGTTCTTTGTGACCACGCTCACTTTCTGCTTGACTCGCCGCAGGAGGCGAGTATTATGAGCGTGCTCACAAAGGAGTGCCAGCCGTGCGCATCACGGAAGCCGCCAGGCGGGAAACTCGACGCCGGATTGTCGATGCCGGCCGCAAGCTCTTCTCCGAGAAGGGTTTCGAAGCGACGACGACACGTGATCTCGCAGTGGAGGCGGACATTGCCGCCGGCACGCTCTTCAACTACTTCTCCTCCAAGGAGGCATTGGCGCTCGAACTGATGCTGGACTGTGCCCGGGAGGCTCATACGGAGTTGGATGCCCGAGTCGGCTCGACCGAGTCGCTGCAGGAGGCGCTCTTCGCCCTGGTTGCAGCAGAGATCCGCCACCTGCGCCCCTGCCGCCCCTTCGTGAAGGCGGTGCTGGAGACCGCGCTGAGCCCCTTCGCACGGGAGGCGGGCGAGTCGGTGGGCAGCAACTTTCGCGGTCGGCACCTGGAGCGCGTGCAGGCCCTGCTGCGCCGGCACGACGCGGACACCGTCGTCCAAACCTCCTTCCTCGCCATGCACCTGTACTGGACGCTGTACATCGGCGTGCTGGCGTTCTGGGCGGATGACGACTCGCCCAATCAGCAGGCGACGCTCGTGGCGCTCGACCAGTCGACTCGCCTTTTTGTCGACTGGCTGCGCGGCGCGGGCGCTGAGCTGGAAACGACCACCGGGGATCGGAAAGGAGATCGACATGGCACCGAATCTCAATGAACTGATCGCAGCGCTTCCCGAGGACCTCGAACCGGAGCGGAGCGCCCAAACGGACGCCTCGCTGCAGTCGCTCCTGCAGGATCTGGCGCATCGGCCGGTGCCGGTCGGGCGCCTGCCGCGGCTGTGGGCGCTGGGGACGCTGCAGGGGAAGATCGCCGCCGCCTACCTCGCCTGGTTTCTGCGCAGTTGCTACGCCTCGCGGGAGAAGAAGGAGGAAGCGCTCAACGAAGCGCATCTCAAGGCGGCCCTCAAGATGCTCGGCACGATGGGCTACCTGCGCGGCGCGATCATGAAGATCGGCCAGGTGCTCGGCACGTATCCCGACGTCGCGCCGGCGCAATTCTTCGATCTGCTCAGCCGGCTGCAGTTTGAGGCGCCCGCCATGCACTTCTCACTGCTGCGCGAACACGTGCTGAGCGAATTGGGGGCGGAGCCGGAGGAGGCATTCGAGAGCTTCGAGACGGAGGCATTCGCCGCCGCCTCGCTGGGGCAGGTGCATCGGGCCCGCCTGCGCGGATCGAAGCGGCCGGTTGCCGTCAAGATCCAGTATCCCAACATCGCGCGGACGATTCGCCAGGATCTGGAGAACTTCAAGATGATCGTCTTTCCCATGCGGCTGAGCGGCGACTGGGACAACCTCAAGGAGCAGTTCGCCGACGTGGTGCAGATGCTGGAGATGGAGACCGACTACGAGCAGGAGGCGGAGAACCTGCGCATTGCCCGTCTCGCCTTCGCGGAGAGCGACGGGGTGGACGTGCCCCGCGTGTACGCGAACCACTCGACCCGGCGCGTGCTGACCATGGACTACATCGAGGGGCAGCACCTCGATGACTTCCTTCGTGAACAGCCGGACCAGGAGAGGCGCGATCTGCATGGCGAGCAGGTGGCGCTGGCGGCACTGAAGCTCTCCTACACGGCGCACCTGCTGCACGCCGATCCGCACCCGGGGAACTTCATCTTTCAGGAGAACGGCAGGCTGGGCTTCATCGACTTCGGCTGCTGCCGGCGCTACACAGCCGAGGAAGTCGCCTATCTCGAGGAAATCGAAGAAGCGCTGCACGATTCCCCCGAGCGAATGCGCGAGGCGATGATCCGCGCGGGAGATCTGACGCCCAGGCAGCAGCGGGATGAGGAGCGCCTGTCGCTGATGCAGGCGTGGTGCGAGTGGTCCTGGGAGCCGCTGCTGCACGATGGTCCCTTCGATTTCCGCGACGGGGCATACCTGCAGCGTGGCATCGATCTCTACTGCGAAGTGGTGCGCCGGCGCTACGTGCGCTCCCAGCCGCTCAATACCTGGATGACCCGGCAGTTTCTCGGGCTGCGTCTGCTGCTGCATCGTCTCGGCGCGCGTGTCGACATGAACGCGATCCATCAGCGCGTGCGAAGTTGAGCGGCAGAGAATGCGGGACCAGTACGGCTTCGCTGCCGAGTACCGTACCAGGTACGGTATTCTTCTTCCGAGTCTGATCGGCGCGGGTAGGCGGAAGCCGTCGTGGAGTCCCGCCTGCGCGGGAATGACGGACAGGGCGGAAAACCAAGAACCGTACCGGGTACGATTACCCAAGCCGTCAGCGCGCGGGAGAACCGGGGAGAACCGTACCTGGTACGGTATTGGGTATTGTTCGACGGAGGCGGCGGCGCTCGTGGCAGGCAAAGACTACGAACGCACGAGCGCTCCGTCCCGTTCGCAGAAGAAGGCGACGCTCTGCGTCTGGCACATGTCGGCGCGCCTGTAAACGCGGAAGGGCAGACCGCGCTCGCGGACCTTGGCGAACATGGAGTCGTAGGCGTCGCCGCTTATGCCGAGTTCATCGGCGAAGCTGAGCCCGCCGCGCCCCTGGGGCAGAAAGCGATAGATGTGCCAGGCGTGCACGTTGCCGCTGCGCGCGTTGTACTCGGCGAGCCAGTCGGCGAGAGGGGTGACGCCGTCGATGTTCCGCGCGGTCGCCACCGTCGAGATGGTGACGCTCTTGCCCGCAACCGCGAGTTCGTCGAGCGCGCTCAGGACGATCGCGTGATGCTGGTTGCGATACCGGCGCAGGGCGTTGTGCGGGCCCGGGTCCGCGGACTCGAGCGGCAGCACGTAGCGATCGATTTCCTCGAGTCGGGCAAAGCCGCGAGGCAGCGCGATGGCGTTGGTGGCGACCTGCACGGTGAAGCCGAGCGCCTTGGCGCGGCTGGCGAGTTTGACGAGATCGTGCGGCCAGCAGAATGGTTCGCCCCCGCCGAGCACGACGTTCTTCGTCCCAGCGGCGCGGATTTCTTCGAGCAGTTCGACTGCGCGCTCGAAACCGATCACGCCGAAGTCATCCTCCGTGATGCAGAACGTGCAGAACATGTTGCACTGCGGCTGCGTCATGAGGACGGCGACGGTGGGTACGCTGGGCATGGGCGACATGATAGCGCCGCTCAGCCGCGGGGCAGGCGACGCGACACAATTAGCGGCAAGGCCAGCCGCCGCTGTTGAGAACGCGGGTATGGCTCGCACCGGTTCAGCAGTCTTCGCCGTAGCGTGCGAGCAAAGCGCCGAGGTCGGCCTGGTCGGTGTCGCCATCGCCGTCGATGTCGCCGCCCGCATCGCTGAGATAGGAGGCGAGCAGGATGCCCAGGTCGCTCTGGCCGATCGAGCCGTCGCCGTCGAGATCCTCGGGGCAGGGCGGGGCGCCGGCGAGGGCGAGATCGATCGAGCCGGCGTTCCAGCCGCTGGGGCTCTGGTAGAGGCGCTGCGGGTTGCTGCCATCGAGGCCGGCGCGCCAGACGCCCTTCTCAGCGTCGTTGATCTCATCGCACCAGTACATGAGGCCGGCGCCCAGATCGAGTTCGAGGTTCACCAGGCCCGAGGAGGTGTCGAGGCCCTGGTAGAGCACCTCGAAGTCTGAGCCGTCGAGATTGGCGCGGGCGATGTGGTTGCTGACGAAGCTGGTGTTGGAGTCGATCCAGTAGATTTTGCCGTTGGCGGCATCAAGGCCGATCGAG
>CAZZPX010000343.1:0-4401 GCA_964655955.1 uncultured Phycisphaerales bacterium
CATCCAGTACCAGCAGGGCCTCAAGGATCTGCTTCCCGCGTCGGATCTCGCGGAAGGAATGCTCAATAATACCAGGCGCCCGCCGGTCAAGTCCGCGGACGGCAGGCGCGTGCTGTATAAGGGTCATCCGCTCGTGCATTTCAATGAGGCGGATGAATGCGCCGGGCTTGACGGCCTGCTCATTCAGCGCGTGCATCAGGCGCTGGGTCAGCCGTTGGAGAACACGCTGCACGACCTGCGCTGGGCGGACTGGGATCAATCCGGCACCAGTGACAAATACATCTGGGTCTTTGAGATCAGCGGCGCCGCCCCGCCGGCACATTACATCGGCGGCTGGAAGGGCGCCGTCGGCAAACGCCAGCCGCCCATGTATTTCCCCTTCGGCGGCAGCGGCCTGAGCGGCGTCAGCAAGCCCGGCGAGATCGTCTGGTCGCGCATCTACGTTGAGAACGAACAACTCAATCTCGACATCGGCCGGGCTGAGGTCGTGGAGCTTCCCGCCGCGGAGACGCAGCGCCGTCTCGACGCCACCACCCCGCAGTGGCCCATCATGCACGCCGCGCTGTACGGCGTGACGCGCGATCAGATGATGGCACGACACAAGGCGAACCACGTCCAGGTCGTCTATGCCCGAGGCGCCGCCGACGCCGACCAGGCCCTCCTGCTCCGCGCCGCCATGGCCGATGCGCTTGGCATTCACGTCAATATCTGCGGCACGAAGCGCGACGGCGCGCCCTGGGGCTAGCACCATGCGCCACATACGCGAACTGGCAGCGCTCCTGACGATCCTGCTCGCCGCGACGAACGCCGTCGAGGCAGCCAGCGTCACGCACGACTGGAACCGCACCGTCGATCGCGTCTGGATCGGTGAGGAATTCTGGGCCAACCCGATGGAGGACTGGCGCGTCGAGGACGGCAGGCTCATCTGCGACTCGCGCGGCGGCGATCGCAACGTGCATCTGCTAACGTACGATCTTACCGGCGTCGGCAGCTTCGCGATGAGCGTGCGCTGCGGCGCGGTCGATCCGCAGGCGCCGCTCGGCGACGGCTGGGTCGGGTTCAAGCTCGGCGCGACCGGCCGCTTCCATGATTATCGCGACAGCGCCGTGCGCGGCGAAGGGCTGCATGTCGGCGTCACAACTGACAGGCGCATCTTCATCGGCGCGCCGCGCGATGACTCGCCGCGCCTCGTCTCCGACCTCACCGATATAAAGCTGACGCTGGCGGCTCACGATACAGGCGATCAGTACACGCTGACGCTCGGCGCGACCGATGCCGACTTCACGCGCGTTCTCGCCACCGTGTCGGCGGACGTACCTCGCGAGGCGCTCGCCGGCAATGTGGCGCTCGTCTGTGACGGCAGGCGCACCATCTGGTTCGATGACTGGCATGTGGCGGGCGATGCGGTGGTGCACGACTCGCAGCGAGCTTTCGGGCCGATCCTCTTCGCGCAGCACACGCTCAGCCGCGGCACGCTGAAGCTGACGGCGCAGCTGCCGCCGCTCGGCTTCGGCGATCCGCAGACCGTCTATCTCCGCGTCTACAGAAAGCGGCAGGGGCATGTACGGGCTGACTGGCAGCCAGTCGCGAAGGCTAAGATCGATCCCGATGCCCACACCGCCAGATTCCGGATCGAGGATTGGCATGAGACAGAGCCGGTGCCATACCGCCTCGTCTACTTCGGGAAGGGCGAAGGATCGAACACGAGAGAGCATGACTTCCACGGCACGATCCGCCCCGATCCTATTGGCAAGAGCACGATCACCATCGCGGCCTTCACCGGCAATAATGATCTGGGCTTTCCCCATGCCGACATCGTGAAGCACGTGAAGCACTTCGATCCCGACCTGCTTGTCTTCACCGGCGACCAGGTCTATGAAGGCGTCGGTGGCTACGGCGTCACCTATGAGCCACTCGAACGCGCGACCATTTCGTATCTGCGCAAATGGTACCAGTTCGGCTGGGAGTACCGCGACCTCCTGCGCGACACGCCTTCCGTCTGCCTGCCCGACGATCACGATGTATTCCACGGCAATCTCTGGGGCGCGGGCGGCAAGGCCACCGATCCCGGCACGGGATTCGGCGCAGACGCCCAGGACACCGGCGGCTACAAGATGCCCCCCGAGTTCGTCAACATGGTTCAGCGCACGCAGACCAGCCACCACCCCGATCCCTACGATCCGGCGTTCGTCGAGCAGGGCATCGGCGTGTACTACGGCTCGCTGAACTACGGCGGAGTCAGCTTCGCCATCCTCGAGGATCGCAAATTCAAGTCCGCACCGAAGACGCTTCTGCCCGAGGCTGACATCCACAACGGCTGGGCGCAGAACTATGACTTTGACTCCGCCCGGGATGGCGATGTTCCCGGCGCGGTGCTTCTCGGCGAGCGGCAACTGCACTTTCTTGAGGATTGGGCGCAGGACTGGTCGCACGAGGCGTGGATGAAGGTCGTCATCTCGCAGACGCTCTTTGCCAACGTGGCGACGCTCCCCGCCGATGTGCACCACGACAACATCACGCCGCGCCTCAAGGTCTGGCCGCCGGGCGAATACGCACCCGGCGAGAGACAGGTGCAGGATCACGACAGCAACGGCTGGCCCCAGAGCGGGCGCAATCGCGCCCTGCGCGAGATGCGCCGCGCCTTCGCCTTTCACGTCGCCGGCGATCAGCACCTCGGGAGCACTATTCAATACGGCATCGACGACTGGAACGACGCTTCCTGGGCCATCTGCGTCCCCTCCGTCGCCAACGTCTGGCCGCGCCGCTGGTTCCCGCCCGAGCCCGGCGCCAATCGTGCGCCCGGCGCGCCGAAGTACACCGGCGAGTTCCTCGACGGCTTCGGCAATCGCGTCACCGTCCACGCCGTCTCCAACCCTCACGCCGTCGACGCCGAGCCCGCTGACATCATGCACCGCGCGCCGGGATACGGCATCATCGCACTGAACCGCGCCGAGCGCACGCTCACCATCGCCAACTGGCCGCGCTGGGTCGATCCCGCCGCGGAAAACGCCGAGCCCTACCCCGGCTGGCCCATTACGCTGCATCAACTGGACAACTACAGCCGCGCGCCCGCCGCCTACCTGCCGGAGCTTCTCGTGGATGGACCACCTGATGCAGTCATTCAGGTCGAAGATGAAGTGACGGGCGAGATCGTCTACACGCTGCGGATCGCCGGCAACGGTCTTCGCCCGCCGGTCTTCAGCGACGGCCCGTTCACCGTGCGAGTCGGGTATCCTGATCGTGGCGACTGGCGGGTCATTCCGGGGGTGCAGCCCGCTTCTGACGAGAGCGCCGATCTGCTCGGCGTATCCTTCGATCCTCCTGCGAGGTAGAGCCATGCATTCACGAGCGACATTTCTCGCCGCCGCCTCCGCCGGCGCGTGCGGCCTCGTCATGGGCTGCGCGACGCTGCGCCAGCACGACACTCCGCGCCCGCCTGCCGACAAGCCCAATGTGATCATTTTCTTCGTCGATGATATGGGATACTCCGACGTCGGCGTCTTCGGGGCGCAAGGGTGGGAGACGCCCAGCCTCGACCGCCTCGCGGCGCAGGGGGCGCGCTTCACCAACTTTTACGTCGCCCAGCCCGTCTGCTCCGCCTCGCGCGCCGCACTCCTCACCGGCTGTTATCCGAACCGCATCGGCATCACCGGCGCGCTCGGCCCCAATGCGACGCACGGCATTCACGAGGAGGAGACGACAATCGCCGAGATGCTCAAGAACGCCGGCTATGCGACCGCCTGCTATGGCAAGTGGCACCTCGGGCACCATGAGCAGTTCCTGCCTCTTCAGCACGGCTTCGACGACTATCTCGGCCTGCCCTACTCCAACGACATGTGGCCCCTGCATTTCGACGGCACGCCGCTCACTGAAGAGAACGCCGGCAACCGCGCCTGGAGAATGAACTATCCGCCTCTGCCCCTGGTCGACGGCAACGAGACCGTCGAGATCATAGAAACCCTTGACGACCAGGCGACCCTGACCACCCGCTGCACGGAGCGAGCGCTCGCCTTCATCGACAAGCACGCCCACGAACCGTTCTTTCTCTACATGCCCTACTCGATGGTGCACGTGCCCCTCGGCGTCTCGGAGAAGTTTGCCGGCACGACCCAGCAGGGCATGTACGGCGACACGGTCGCGGAAATCGACTGGTCAGTCGGCGAGATCATGCGGGCGCTCGACAGGCATGCGCTCGACGATGATACGCTCGTCATCTTCACCTCCGACAACGGCCCCTGGCTCAACTTCGGCAACCACGCCGGCACCTGCCGGCCGCTGCGCGAAGGCAAGGGCACAACCTTCGAGGGAGGCGTGCGCGAACCGTGCATCATGCGCTGGCCGAATCATATACCAGCGGGTGCGGTGAGCGATGTGCCTTTCATGACCATCGACCTGCTTCCC
>CAZZPX010000344.1:0-4394 GCA_964655955.1 uncultured Phycisphaerales bacterium
CTCGATGTCAGCCAGCGCCTGGCAGATGACCGTCAAGGCCCCATACTCCTTGCCGCCGGGCGCTGCGGCGATGCGATCGGCGACCTCGCGCTGAATCGTGATGAACAGCCCCGAGCACTGCGGATGATCGATGAGCAGCGTCGCGATGAGCGGGCTCGCCGCCTGGTAGGGAAGGTTGGCGACCAGCTTGAACCCGGGAGCGGCGCCTTCCGTCGGGGTCATGCCGCGCAGTGCGGCAAGCACATCCGCCGAAAGCACGTGCTTGCTCGCCAGGCAGTCTGCTTCGACGAGCGTCAGGCGCGGTTCGTGCTCAAAGCGATCGCGCACCAGTGCCGCCAGATCGCGATCGAGTTCGACCGCGACCACGCGCGCGCCCGCCTCCAGCAGCGCTTCGGTCAGCGTGCCTGTTCCCGGCCCGACCTCGAGTACGACCTCTCCCTCCCGTACGTCCGCCGCCTCGATGAGCTTGCGCAGCAGATTCTGATCGTGCAGGAAGTTCTGCCCGAGCCGGTGCCTTGGCCGCAGGCCGCGCTCCGCCAGTAGGGACTTGATTTCGCTGAGCGTCTGCATGCGCGTTCGGATTCCCACCGCGGAAGAGGCGAGTGTTCGATCACTCGGCCGGATAGGTGCAGCTTGTCTTCTCCGTCTCCCACAGGCGCACGCGCTGCAGCGTCGCCTCTTCATTGGCGAAGACCGGCTCGAGCGTTTCATAGCAGAAGCGCGCCAGGTTCTCCGTGGAGGGGATCGTGCCGTGCAGTTCCTCCACATCGCAGTTGAGGTTCTTGTGATCGAGCTTCTCGATGACGTGTTCGTCGACCAGCCGCTCCAGGCGAGGCAGGGTGAAACTGCTGCCCATCGGCACGCGCGCCCGCACCTCCAGGCGATAGTTGTGCCCGTGCCCGCCGGGGTTGTTGCACTTGCCGTAGAGCGCGCGGTTCTCCGCTTCGCTGAGCTGCGCCGAGTGCAGGCGATGCGAAGCGGCGAACTCGAACTGCTGATTCATCACGACATCGTTCATCGCGTCAGCCTCCATCGTCAGCGAAAAGAAGGGCGTGAGCTGCCAGCACACCCGCACCACCCGCACCGGCAGCGCCGCGGCGAGCTTTGGCGCCAGCAGGCGCAACACCTCGGCCGCCGGAAGTTCGCGGTGCTGCGTGCACAGCCGACTCAGCTCCGGCACCACCTCCCGCCGCACCGCCTCGTCAATCTCCTTGATGTTGACGAGATAGCCGGTGTCCCGCTCCGGCTCGCCGGCGCAGGTGACGTGCAATTCGTAGTACGCGCCGACGCCGAGCATCGTCGGCGCTGCGGCGAACGTGTTCGCCGCGCGTTCATCCGTGGCGCGTCCGGGCGGGTTGACGCAGAAGCGAACCGTGCGTGTGAGGTGGAGTGTCGTCACCAGCGCCTGTCCTGCTGAAGTTCCCGCGCTCTCAGTCCTTTCCCCATACTAGACCGGCCCGCGTCAGGTGTGCGACGCGGGCCGGCGAGGTTCTCGTTGACCGCGGCTCTCTAGCGCTCGAAGTAGCCGATGAGCGTAAAGAGACGGTTCTGGTTCAGGATGGGAATGCTCGTGGCGGCAGCAGTGTTGAAGAGCGCCTCGTATCGATCCGCCTTCTTCTTGTCCTCCTGCCAGCGGAGGATGATGGCCAGCGGCGCGTCCGGAGCCGGGGGCGGGCCAACATACGGCTTGCCGCCCAGCACCAGGAAGTCCACGTTCTCTTCGATCGAGTCGACGATGATGCCGCCCCATTGCTCTATGAGGGCGCGGATGTCGTCAGCCTCGCGCGTGGTGGTTCGGCCGTCGAAATCCGTGTCGAACTCACCGTACACCAGGAAGCGGTACTTCTTGTTGGGGTCGTACGCCGCGTTCGCCGCCACGTCCCCCTCGAGCACGGGATTTGCCACGCTCTGGCGGATCAGCCGCGCCACGCTCGTCTGATCCTCGACGTTGATGACTTCCGCCGTCGCCTTGCCCCGCAGCATCTCGCCTGTCTCCTTGTCCAGGATGACCGACGGCTCGGAGTAGATCTCAAAGCTCATGCCCAGGACGACGTTGTTGCGCCGGCCGCGGTCGAGAATGACCGTCTGGTTCGAGGCGTTGGTGCTCAGCACCGTCGCGTCCGCCAGGGCGAACTCGGGACGCGGCTTGATCAGCGTGTCCGCCGCCTCCTTGCGCAAGGCCGCGATCTGGCCGCGCAACACCAGGATCTCCTCTTCCTTGGCGTCGAGATCGGACTGCAGCGCAGCGATGCGCGACTCCTTGTCCTCGAGGATGGAGTCGACGCGATCGTCCATGCTGGCGATGGCGCTGCGCACCTGTTCGTCGTAGCGATCCACCGTGTCGCCGTAGTTCGCCACCAGACCGCGCACCGCCTGCACGTCCGTCTCGCGGCGTTCGTGCAACTCGGCGAAGCGGTCGTCTGCATCCTCGAGCTGCCCCTGCAGGTCGGCGATGGTGGCGCTGTAGTCCTGCTCGGTCTGCTCGGCTTCGGCGAGCTGGCGCTTCTGGGCGCGGATGAAGTCGACCAGCGACCTGCCTTCCGCGCCGGGGAAATTGGCGGCAATGTTCGTCTCGAGCTGGGCATGGCTCATGTCCGGATTGCCGGCTACGAGCGTCATCGTCTGCTCGAGTTCGTCGGCGAGGTATCCAACCAGCGTCGTGCCGCGACCCTTCTCCCGGGCGCGGTCGCGCAGGCGCTGGATGCGCTCGCTGTTCTGCTGCCCGGCGGCGAGCGTCTGGTTGTATTCCTGCTGAACCTGCGTGAGCTGCTCGGTCGTCTCCTTGTACTTGCCGTAGAAGACGACGGAGAGAATGAAGAGGGCGAGGGTGACGATGCTCAGGAGGGCGATGGCCACGCCCGCTCCCACGCCCGTGCTAGAACGCGATGGCATAGTGAGAACCTCCTCGGTCCTGCTGGCCGACCGGGCGGGGACTGGACACAGACCAAGCCGCGCCGCGGGCGGAACAGTTGACGAGAAACCAGGCGAAGAGAGGCAGTGTCCCCAAGGCCGGCCCCACGGTCAACTGCTTCGTGTGGAACATGTTCGATGATAGCGCTTCTCGAGGCCCCGCAGCGGCCTGTATACCTGTCGCATCGTTGCCGCTCGATGTGTCCGGCGCTCAGGCCACGCCCGGCAGCCAGTCGCGGAGAGCGTAGGCGAGGCCCAGAAAGGTGAGAAAGCTGACGCTGTCGGTGACCATGGTGAGAAAGATCGTGGAGGCGGTCGCCGGGTCGCGGCCAAGGCGGTCGACCAGGATGGGCACGCCCGTGCCCACCAGGCAGCCGACCGTCAGCGCCCCGGTCATGGCGCAGGCCACGACGACACCAAGCTGCCAGCTCGCGCCCGCCTCCGGCGCCAGCCACGCCGCCGCCCCGATCACCAGCGCCACCAGCAACCCCACGATGGCCCCGGTGATCAGCCCCAGGGCGACCTCGCGGCTGAGCAGCGGCAGCACCCGCTCATCGCGCACCTCGCCGAGCACCAGTCCCCGCAGCGTCACCGCCAGCGACTGCTGGCCGGCATTGCCCGACTGGTTGGCGATGACCGGCATGAGCACCGCCAGGATCGCCAGCCGCTCGATCAGCGCCGAGAATTGAAAGACGACCAGCGCCGCCACGAACGACGTCACCAGGTTGACCACGAGCCAGGGAAAGCGACCGGCGAGCTTCTGGCGCAGCCCCGAATAGACCGCCTCGCCCGCCGACGCGCCGACCATCTTCTGGGCGTCCTCGGTGGCCTCCTCGCGAATGATGTCGATGACATCGTCGACGGTGACGATGCCCACCAGCCGGTGCGCCGCGTCAACCACGGGCAGGACGTAGTAGTCGTGTCGGTCGAATTCGTGCGCCACATCCTCCTGGTCCATCTCGGCGGGAATGGCGTCGACCTCGCTGAGCATGATGTCGCCGATCCTGCTCCTGGGCGGCGCGAGCACAAGCTGCACCAGGCTGACCTCGCCAACCAGTTTGCCCGCCCGGTCGATCACGTAGATCGCCGTCGTGTCTTCGTCGAGTTCCTCCTCCTGTCGCAAGGCGGCGATGGCGTCCTCGACCGTGCTCCCCGCGCGGACCGCGACGAAGTCAGTCGTCATGATCCCGCCCGCCGACTCGGGGTCGTAGGCCAGCAGGTGCCCGAGTTCCGCAGCGGCCTCGGCCGGGAGGTAGGGGGTGATGGCGATGCGGTCCTCTTCGTCGATCTCCTGGAGCAGGTCCGCCGCATCGTCGGGATCCATCAGCGACAGATACCGGGCTGCATCCTGCGGCGAGAGGTCGGTGAGCACCATGGCCCCCATGGGCAGGACCATCTCGGACAGGGCGTACGCCGCCGCCTCGTCCTCCATGAGGTCGATCAGCTCGCTGCGCTCGACGCGTTCGAGTTGTTCGAGCGTGTCC
>CAZZPX010000345.1:0-4389 GCA_964655955.1 uncultured Phycisphaerales bacterium
AACGAGAGCCTCGCCGGGTTGAATAAGGGGTCCGGTGTAGTTCGCCGGGGCGACCGCCATCCCCGCGGGGTCGTCGTCGCCGGTGTGGAAACCGGAAACCCAGGTCTCCTTGGGTCCCGCCGGCTGGCCGAAGCGGAAGATGGCTCCGCCGTAGATCTCGCTGAAGAACACATCCCCGTCCGCAGGATCGACGAGTACGCCAGCCGAGCGATCAGCGGCGCAGAGCTTGACGCCTGCGCCGCTGAAGGTATAGCGAAACAAACCGTCGTCCGTCGAGGCTTGCCGGGCCACATAGATCCGCCCATCCAGCGGCCCCAGGTGGACGCCGTAGGGACCGTTGAAGTCAATCGTGCGAACTAACGTCCAGTCTGGATCCTCCACGACGGGATCCGCCACCGCGGGTGTGGCAGCGAGCGAAATACCGCTAACCAGCGCGGCAGCGAGGACTCTCTTGGACTGCTTCATGACCTCTCTCCTGAAAAAGTGGTGGACAATCACTCCCCCGATCACGAATCCCTACGACGGAGGGATCTACTACCCAAGGGGCACCACCTGCGCGGCGCCTCGCAAGTCGAGTGAGGTCGCACAGAGCGGATGCCGGCGCTCAGCGAGCCACGTCCTAAGCTGCCCGGTTTATCAGCACGCCTCCTTCGGTATCACGTTGTCGGTCACCCTCGGTTCGGTCGCGCCGGGATTAGCCGGATCTCAATCGCAGACGGTGCCGTATTTGTAGAGCAGGATGCCCAGGTCGGACTGATCGGTGTCGCCATCGCCGTCGAGATCGCCGCCCGCATCCTTGTTGTAGGCAGCGAGCAGTTCGCCGAGATCGCCTTGATCGCAGTCATCGTCGCCGTCGAGGTCGCCGACACATTCGCACTCGTCGGGCAGATTGTTGTGGTTCACATCCTCGCTCGTTCCTTCCGCAATGTCGCAGAGGTCGCGCCTGCCGTTCCCGTTGCAGTCCTCGTCGGGAAAGTACGCCAGATCGCACAAGGTGAAGAAGTAGACGGTATCTCCGATGTTGTCGGAGGCGACGATGTCGAAACCGTCGGCGCTGATGCCGACCGCTCCCCACCGCAGACTGTCAAAGCCGCTGAAGAGGGTGGTCACCTCACCCGTTAGCGGGTTGACGCGCACAATGCGGTAGTCGTCTTCGTCGGCGACGAGGAGGTCGCCGGCCAGCGGATCGATGACGATGCCTGCGGGAGCGCTGAGCGGCTCGGAGGTGATTAGTTCCTGCACGCTGCCATCCGTCTGGACAATCCAGATGTAGCCGCCCGCATCCGCGACGTAGATGTCGGTGTTGCTGACGACGATGTCGACTGCGTCGACGAGGGCTGAGCTGTTGGGGACGATTTCCCATTCGTCCTCGGGCGACTCGAGTGAGAAAGCCCAGATGCCGTCGGCGCTGCCGCTGCCCCGATCGACGACGACCGCGTCGCCCGGCAGAAGCAAGGGGCCGATGTAGTCCGCCGGCGCAAGCGCAATGCCACAGGGGTCATCGTCACTGCTGTGGAAGCCGGAAACCCAGATCTCGCGAGGGTCGCCCGGGTAGGCGCTGCGGTAGATGTTGCCGTCGTAGTCCTCGCTGTAGAAGACGTCGCCGTCCGCCGGATCGACGAACAAGCCGCCGGGTCTGTCACCGGCGACAACCTTGGTGAGGCTGCCATCGGGATTGAGGCGATGCACGCCGTCATCGCCGCTGCTGCGCTTCGCGATGTAGGTCAGGCCGTCGAAGGCGCTGATGTGCACGCTCCAGGGCGCGTTGGTCTGCACCGACCGCAGCAGCGCCCAGTCGGGATCGTCGACGACGGGCTCGGCACCAATCGGGGCGACCGCCCAGCCGCATGCCACCGCCAGCGCAATCGCGGATGTGTACTTTCTCATTCCTTCCTCCATTTGCCAGGCTTCGTCACCGCCAGGTTGCTTCCCGACACGCGACAAGGAAATCCTCAATCTCGAAGCATAATCCGCGAAACTGCGGTTTCCAGCACAGCCACCCAAAAAGATGTCAAATTCCGGATTCGCAACTCGCTTGCAGTATTATGGGACACGGCGCGAGGTGTACCTCACCTGTCCGGGCAACGCGGCCGCGGCGATCACGCTGGGATACGACGCGCGAGCGGAGAGCAGGACAGAGCGGCAAGCGGGACAGGTAGCTTGGTACGGTTCTCTGCCGAGCAGTTCCTGTCCCGGTGCGCGGCCGGCGCGGGCCCACATCACGCTGCATACGCGCGCCAAACCCTCATACCTGCCGCGGTACCGCGCCCGCATCCCAGCCCTCACGCCGTTGTCGGGCAGCGATCCGCCGCTAGTTCCGCCACTGCCCGCACCGCCGTCTCGATGTGCTCATCAGTGGTGAACGGCCCGCAACTGAAGCGCACCGTCCCGCGCGGCACCGTGCCGTGGTGCTCGTGGATCAACGGCGCACAGTGCAGGCCGGTGCGCGTCTGGATGCCGTAGTCCACATCGAGAATCGTCCCCACATCCTCCGCATCGTACCCTTCAACCGTGACCGAGAGCGTCGCCACCCGCTCGGTCAGCCGCGTCGTGCCCCAGATCGTCACGCCGGCAACCTCGCTCAATCCCGACTGCAGTTTCTCGAGCAGCCCCATCTCGTGCTGATAGATGCTGTCGAGCCCGCGCTCCTCGATCCAGGTCAGGCCTGCGCTCAATCCCGCGATCCCCGCCAGGTTCAGCGTCCCCGCCTCCAGGCGATAAGGATACTCCTCGAGGTGGTACGGCACGGCGCTGCGCACGCCCGTCCCGCCGTAGATCGTGCCGCGAATCTCCGCGTCGTCCGCGACGCAGATGCCGCCCGTCCCGGTCGGCCCGAAGAGCCCCTTGTGCCCCGTGAAGGAGAGGAAGTCGATGTGCCACGCAGCCTGGTCGATCGGCAGCACGCCCGCTGTCTGCGCCGAGTCCACCGCCAAACGCACGCCCGCTTCCTTGCACACCCGCCCGATCGCCTCCAGGTCCTGCACCACGCCCGTCACGTTCGAGCCGTGGTTCACCACCACCAGCGTCGTGTTCGGCTTGATCGCCCGCTTGATCTCATCGGGATCGAGGTACCCCTCGCCATCGGGCGAGACGTACGTCGCCTCCGCCCCCTCATCGCGCACCTTGTGGTTCACCGGCCGAATCACCGAGTTGTGCTCCAGCATCGTCGTGACCACGTGATCCCCCGCCCGCACGCAGCCGTTGATGATCAGGTTCAGACTCATCGTGGCGTTGAGCGTGAAGACCAGGCGATTGGGATCCTTGGGCTTGCCCGCCGCCTCCAGGCTGGGGTTGAAGAAGGCGCTCAGCCGCCGGCGCGTGTCGTGGATCATGTGCTCCGCCGCGAGGGCGAGGTCGCACCCCGTCCGCCCGGGATTGACGCCGCTCGTGGCGTAGAACTCGCGCACGGCGTCGTGCACCGCGTCGGGCTTGGGGAAGCTGGTGGCGGCGTTGTCAAGGTAGATGAGCTTGTCCATGGGCGCTCCAGCGAGTGCGAATTGCGGAGTGGGCAACTGCGTAATCGTACCACATGCTCCCCAAAACGTAGCGGGAATCGGCCGGCAAACCCTTGACGAGGCCACGTCCGATTACCCGCCCGACGCCCCCGCTGCAGACGCGCGTAAGCCAGGCCGCGCCAGGCGAGTATCATGCCGGAGAGAGGAGATCCCCATGCTCATCCGCCGCGCCGAGGACACCCCCGCCACGCCCGTCCACATGGAAGGCGTCAAGAACGTCTCCATGCGGGTCATGGTCGGCCGGGCCGACGACGCTCCCAACTTCGCCATGCGCCACTTCACCGTCGGGCCGGGCGGACACTCCCCGCGCCACCAGCACAACTACGAGCACGAGGTGTACATCGTGGCGGGCGAGGGCAAGCTCGAATGCGACGGCGCGTTTCATCCCCTCAAGGCGGGCGATGTGGTCTTCGTCGAGCCCAACGCCCTGCATCAGTTCACCAACACCGGCGACACGGACTTTCAGTTTCTCTGCCTGGTCCCGCTCAGCTTCGACTGCGGCAAGCCCACGCCGGGCAGTTGAGGCGTGTGAGGGTCGGGGGATGGGTGCAGCCGCCGACCCCGACGGTCCTCCGGAGCGCGGCCAGCACTACCTCGTCATCGCGCTGCGCTCCGCTCTTGCCGCGGAGTGTTCCTGCAGTCCCGCGCGGGGCCTTCCTCGAGCAGGCGGCGTCGTGAACCCCGCCGACGTTCGGACCACAGCCGTTCCGCCAAGCCCCTATGTAACTGCTGATACCGTACCGGCTGCTGCAATCGTCCCGGTTTCGCTCTCTTGCCGCTTTCCCTCGCCGACGCCGCAGCCGGACCGAAGGCGAGGGGAAACACTCGGCGATGTCCCGACGCTGACCCCACAATGGGGGGAGTGCACACCATT
>CAZZPX010000346.1:0-4367 GCA_964655955.1 uncultured Phycisphaerales bacterium
TTGCTGAGCGTGGAGAGCGCTGTGGCGACGCGAATGCCGTAGCGGCCGTTGTCGGTCGCGGTGAGTGCATCGACGGCGGAGGCCTCGGCGTCGGATTCGATGATGATCCCGTCGAGCGAGTTGAGGCTGACTGTGAGGCTCTCGCCTGAGAAATTCGTGCTGCCGTTGCGCACCCAAAGACCGCGCTCGGCGCCGGTGAGAGTCAGGTTGCGCAGCGTCACGAAGTCAGCGTCATTGAGCTCAATGTTGGTTGACTCTGCGTGCGGATTCGCCCGATCGATATGCGCGATCCTGGCTGGGTTCGTTGGACCGGCGAATGTCGCGCCTTCATCGTCCCCGACGCCGAGTTCGCCGCTCAGCACGACGTTGCGAACGTGGACGTAGTCGCCGGTGTCGATGTGCACGGTGTCGCCGGGGCCGAGATCATAGTTGCGCAGCAGAGGAAGCAGATTCGCCTTGGGATCGAGCGTCGTCTTGCCTGTGTTGCGATTGTCGCCGTGCGCGCCCAGCGTGTACTCGTCATCGATGTTGGCGGGGTCGGTGTCGTCGATGTAGAAATTTGGTCCATCGGGCGGAACGGAGAAGCCCTCTCGCGAGTCATCAGTTGCGGCGGGAATCGCCAGCGAGGTAAGCCTTATGTAGTAGCGGTCGCTCGCAGCAGGCGTAATGCCGGATGCTGCCGGGCTCCAACTGTAGCTGCCGAGGCTGACATCGACTGTGTCAATGTGATCAACGAGGCCGCCGCCCACGAGATAGACCTCTATGTCGATGTTTCCGGCGACGTTGTATGAGTGCCAGAGAATGCTGCGCGGGACCGTGGCCTCCCAGTCGGTGTAATAGTTCGGGTAATCAAGTGCGATATAGGCAATACGTGAGAGAGCTGCTTCGGTCGTTCCGCCGTATGCACCGAGATTGACCCGATCACCGGCCGGCCCCGGCTCGAGAGCGTATGCTGAGGCGGGATCGCCTGCGTCGATGCTGGTCGAGAGGGCGTCCTGGAGGTGATAGTCGTCAGCGGCAAGGCTAACAAAGAGCGGATTGTCCAGGGCCGGCGCGGGAGCGGTGTAGCCAATGGAGTGCGTATCGTAGTTGGCCTCGACCTGCCAATCAAAGAGGTCGGTGAAGCTCTTCTGCCACCAGACGAGCGTCCCCGAGGTCGTGTAGAGAATGTTATAGTCGCTCTGGAAACCTCGCTGGCTGTTGGTGGCGACATAGAGTCCGGTCCCGGTCTCGCTCCAAAGGATGTTGTTTGTGAGCGAGACGTGTTGAGAGTTGCCCTGGACGATGACACCGTCGCCCATCGTGGCGTAAATGGTGTTGTTCGTGAGGTCAACGGAGTTGTCACTGTCGATGAGGATGGCCTCGCCCGTGTTTCTATAGATGAGATTGTGGTGTATGGTGGTGTTGCTCGATGCCTCGATGCCCGTGACATTGCCGTGGATGCGGTTGAATCGGGCTGTGGCGGAGCTGTTCAAGTAGCCGAGTTGAACGCCGATCACGTTGCCGTCGATGTCGTTGGGCTGGCCACCGGTCCAGTCACTGCCGCCGAGAATGCCGGCGTGGATGTAGATGCCGACCGCGCTGCCGGAGACTGCGTTACCGACGATCGCAGCGCCTGCGCTCTGGCTGTGGATGCCGGTGCCGGCGGCGCTGACGGAGTTGTTTATAATGGAGACGTCGCTGCTCGCGAAGATGCCGTTCGTGGTTGTGCCAGCGATGACGTTGTCCTGGATTACGCTGCCGCCGGTATAGGAGGCGAGATAGACGCCGTTCGAGCCGCCCGTAATCGTATTGCCTTCAACGGTGGCATCGAGCGTGTAAGAGGAATGGCCGGTCCCGTAGATGGCGTTGGATTGACTGCTGATGTCATTGTTTCGGACAACGATGGAGGATCCGCCGTTCGCGAAGCGGACACCGTACGATCCCGTGTCGACGATCGTATTGTCTTCAATGAGATCGGATGCGCCGCGATCGATGCGGATCGATGTGCCGACATGCTGGAAGTAGTTGTTACGAAATGTATTGTTCGTCGAGTCGTTGACGCCGTTACCGTAGGCGAAGATGCCGTTGCTGTTGTTGATGAACCGCAGACCATAGATGAGATTGAAGTCGGCATCCTCGAGCGAGATCGCATTTGTCGCAGTCAGATCGGTGTGATTGGGGGATCCGGCGAGCGTGCCCGCCTCATCGCCGGACTGGATGAGCAGAGCGCCGGGGTAGATGCCCGTGTCGACGACAACGAGATCGGTCGGCCCAATGTCGTGATCATCATAGAGGCTCTGCAGGCTCGCCTTCGGCGTGGATGGTGAGAGACCATCGTTCAGGTCGTCCCCGGGCGCCAGGGTATAGACATCAGCGGTCGCGTCGCCGTCATTGACGTAGAGCACGCGCGTGCTACTCGTGGGCCCCGGATCAATGGCGAGATCAAAGGCATTCGTGGAGCCGCCGACGGCGAAGATGCGCACGAAGTAGGTCCCGGGCGCGAGCCCGACGAGCTGCACGGTTTCATTGTCGGTGCTGCTGGTTCCAGAGGCGATGACGCTCATTGTGTCATCGAGGATTTCCACGTCAAGATTGCCGGCAGCGTGACTGAAATCGACTTGGACCGTGAGATCCTCCGGCGAGAGAAGCTCGAACTGGTACGTCTCACTGCCGCCAGGCACGCTTATGGACTCGCCGAGGAGGTGAACCCCAGGCGCGACGCCGACGTCGACAGTGAGCATCCGTCGATCTTCGAGGGACTCAAGGAGCGGCGCGCTTCGACGGGCGCCGAGACGACAGGACGACAGATCGCGCTTCATGTTCTTCCTCCTAGCAGCACACGCGTCCGCGCTTGCGCGCGAACCGCTGTCGCCACGCAGCGGCACACCGACAGCGGGCGGCCAACTCGGCCAGATGGGTCGGCAGAGGCGCCGACCGGCGTAGAGCGAATCATGCAGTGATGTGTGCCTTCAGATTCTCCCGGGAACAGAGAAGGCCGTCGAGGGTGACATGCCTGGTGCCGCGAGAACTGCAGCAAGCCTGCCAGCGAGCGCAAGTATCACCGGAAGTGACTCGGATGTACAGCAGTAGTTCCCCGATTCAGGCCAAAATCGCGTTCCGAATCCATTTGCGGATTACGGGCTACACAAGTCCTATGCTGCGCGACCACCGTTGGGGCGAGGTCGGCGCCTCGGGACACTGCGGCGCAAGGGCCCCGCAACGTTCGCCTCGTCGCGAGCTGCGCGGCCAGCGGACTGCGATGAGCCAACTTCGTCGGCTCACATCGTTGGCCTTGTCAGCGGCCGCGAGCAGCGAATGCTCCAGTATCTGGGACGCGGACGTTCTCGGGCGACGAAAGCTCAAGCAAGTAGCGAGGGAGTAGCGGAATCCATGGACCCGTGTTACAGAAGGAGCGGCTGGCCGGCGGTCGTAGCGTGCATCGCTCCGTCGACCGTTGTAAGCACCTGGTCCCCGGATCGCTCTATGTTGATGCGCCTACCCGCGATGCGGGCATCGCTCAACCTGACTTCACTCGTGAGCAGGGGCAGCGGATCGATCGCGATCGGTTGGCCAAGCTTGAGAGGCGGGCACAGTCCGGCGATGCCGCGGATGAGCAGATCCAGGACGTAACTGTGCTGGTAGTCGTCGATGCCTCGATAGGTGCAGGCGCAACCGGTGTGCGGGTTGTAGTGCTCGAAGCAGTTGGGGCGGGCAAGGTCGCTGTCGTGAAACATCATGCGGACAAAACGGGTGAGCAGCGTCGCCGCCACTTCGCCGCAGCGATGGCGCGGGGTGCTCGCGGCGGCTGCCGCATCGCGTCTGCGCCATTGGCGCAGGAGGCCATCTATGACGTGGCTGTTCGTCATGGGCCACGTGCGTCCGTTCCAAGGACAGACATGCCGCTTGCCCTTCCAGCGCGCCTCCGCATTGAAAAGCGGGTCGTCGAGGCTCGACGACGGCAGGGGATGGGTGGTCCAGAATTCGCCGGGATTCGTGAGGTGCTCAAGCAGAGCCGTGATATGCGTTTCGTCAAGCAGGTCGGTCAGCAGCGGGTAGAAGCAGACCGTTGCCTTTACATTGGTCCGTTCTCCGCTGTGCGGGTCGACATCGCTGAACATTCCGACTTGCGGGTTCCACATTCGCATGAGGATGGCATCGCCGGTGCGGTCCGCAGCTGCGCGCCACTGCTGAGCCTCGTCGCCTCGATCGAGCAAGGCAGCGACCTGCTGGAGCGTCCGCTGGAGCTGATACGCGTAGACGGTGATGTCGATCGCCTTGAGCCGCGTCTCATCCTTCCAGCCTGCGAGATCGGCCCGCGGGTTGACGGCCTGGTAGCGCGACATGTACTCCTGGCCGGTCTCGAAGTGGTTGACCACGTCGTACAT
>CAZZPX010000347.1:0-4350 GCA_964655955.1 uncultured Phycisphaerales bacterium
ATGCGTTTTCGATACGATAAACGGAGATGACTCAGGATTGTCTATCCTCGTCAGAAACTTGCGGAGAGGCGTATCGGAACGCCATTTTTCTACTTAAACACTGTAACCGCAACGAATTAAAAAAATCTTGCGTTGTCAGTTTGGGCAAGATATTCTGCCGATTGCGCGGAAACCGTTCCGCGCAACCTTGTTTCACGGGGAACACGCCATGCCACGCATACCCGGAATCCCGTCGTACCGCCGCAAGGGCCGATACGCCGTTGTCACCCTGCCCACGCCAGACGGCAGACGGGACGTGATGCTCGGCCGGTACGGATCAGAGACCTCGCGAGAGGCTTATACCAGAGTCCTCCAAGAATGGCAGGCCGGCGGCAACCTCAAAGGCAGTCGCCGCATCGTCGTGGGCATCACGGTGGGGGAGCTTACCCTGGACTACTTCGCGGCTTTCGAGCGTACCGCCAACCGTGCGGCATGTTCAAGCCTGAAGGCTGCCACGAGAGTCCTGAATCTGCACTGTGCCGCGAAACCGGCGGCAACCATCGGGCCGAACATGCTCCGCGAAGTCCGGGAAAGCATGATCGCCGGCAACAAAGACCTCAAGCCGCCGCGACCGCCCTGGAGTCGAGTCTACTGCAACCGACAGGTCCGAGCCATCGTGGCCATGTTCCGGTGGGCGGCTGCCCATGAGCTTGTCCCGTCCACTGTTTACGAGACGCTCCGCACCATTGAACCGCTCAAACCCGGACAGACCGAAGCGAAGGAATACGCCCCTGTCACCTGCGCCCCGCAAGCCGATGTCGAGGCCGTCCGAGCACTGGCCAACAAGCGAGTCCAAGCCATGATCGACCTCCAGCTAATCACCGGGATGCGGCCCGGCGAAGTCTGCCGGATGCGGCTGTCAGAGATCGCCCGCACAAAGCCGGCCTGGTGCTACAGGCCCCGCCAGCACAAGACGGCCCACCGCGGCAAGAGCAGGGCGGTTTACCTTGGGCCGCGTTGCCAGCGGGTTTTGATGCCGTTCCTGGACACGAAGCCCAGCGTCCCGATCTTCGGCTACACCGTGCTTGGCTACTACTGCGTGGTTCGCCGCCTGTGCGACCGGGCGAAGATCAAGCGTTGGCATCCGAACCAGCTTAGGCACAGCGCCGGCACCGCGTTCCGACGCGACCACGGCGAACTGGTAGCATCCACCATGCTGGGCCACGACTACCCGGAGACGACGAAGATTTACGCACAGCGGGACGAAGCCCTGATGGAGCAGATCGCGACGAAGCACGGCTAGAAACCCCTCCCCGATTTATAACTTGACTTGTACGCTTTTTGGTGTACCCTATATACGTACACAGTCGAGCGATGCGGCCGGCTCAAAACAGGCCGCGGCCCAAAGCGGAGAATGAAACCATGACAACCAACCATGCGACCAGTAGCTACAACCAGCCGGTGTTTGTTGCAAATGGGCAGGCATACGGCCCGTCAGATGTGCCCACAGGCACCAAGAGCACAGCGGCCCAGCTCGTTGGATTTGCCCTCAACAGCGACCGGATCAAGGGCGACGAGGCGATCAAGGCGGCGTGCCAGTTTGCGAGCCTCTCGCCAAAGACGGTCCAGGATGCGGACGGAGCAGAGCCGCCATACACGATCTATGAGTAGTTGTACCTCCGTCCCCGGTCGGCTCTGCATTGCATCCGGCCGGGGCGGGCCGAAAGTGACAAGACTTGTCAGCGATGGGGCTGGCTTGGAAAGGATGAGATATGACCACCAAGGCAATATGTATTTGGCCGGACGAACAAGGCGAACGAAACAGTGACGGGTCAGCGAGATGGATCGTGAGCCGAGACATGCTCGATGACGCCGGAAGGGCTATTACTACGCACACGGAGGACGTAGCCGAAACGCGGGAAGAGGCGCTTGTGTCGGCACGAAAGGTCGCGGCCAAGAATGGACTGCCGATATACGAGAATCCAGAAAATGGCCCGGCTGTCCAGATAGTAGCCGCATTGGAGTAGCCAACAATGACCACGACGAAAACGCTGAGCGAGAAGCCAATCCAGTACGTCTGCGCGATGTGCGCCAGCGAGGACGTTCGATGCGACGCAGTAGCCGTCTGGTCTGTTGCCGCTCAAATGTGGGTGGTCCGATGGGTGCACGACGAAACCGCCTACTGCAAAAAGTGTCAAGCAGACACAAAGCTAAAGCAGGTGCCCGCCCCATGACCCCCGCCAAGCTCCGCGCGATCATCAAGGCCGAATTGAAATCCGCCGACATGACCCGATCCGAACTCGCGAGACTCTGCGGGTGGTCGCGGCAAATGGTCACGGACAAACTGAACGGCCACAAAACGCTCACGCTGAACGCGGCGCTGGCCATGATCGCCGCTATCCACCCCAAGGCCGAACCGCTTGACGTGCTGGCTAAGGCCGCAACAGCCTCACGAAAACCACGGTAGCGATCTAGTCGTAAACGTAGGCGACCATCTCGATCGCACATGACCGACACTGGATGTACTGTGCTTCGATTTCGCTTCGTCGGGCACAGTCAGTGTGAAGCGCATCCAGCGCCTCGAATGAAGTCAATCCGTTGTCTCTGGCGATTTCGATTGATCGAATGCCGGTTTGGACCTCGGCCGCTGTCGCCCCGCACACATCCTGAACGCTCGCCAGTGTCGGGCCGTCCGGTGTCGGAATCGGTCCCGGCATCGTGTCGCATCCGGCCAACATTAAAGCCGATAGAACCAAAACGAACTTCCCCATCGCCACAACCTCCGACAGCTTCAATACCTATAGTTTGCGCAGGCGCGCAGCACGAAGAGTCCGACCGCGACAAGTCCGATCAGATATAGCCATGCGGCAGCGCCTGAGAGAAAATCGGTTGGCCGGTTTTCCATTGACATATCCTAACGAATCCCGTACACTGTGAAACGATCCGGCCGGGCCGGATGCCTGCCAAAAAACCGGCGAGAGGCCACGGAATCGGGTTGTCAGGAGGACGCCTCGCCGATTATTATCACGCTAGGGCCGCAACTGGCCCCAGGGATGGCCATCATGCAATCTGATCCGCTTGAAGATTCGAGCACTACCATGTCCATGATCCGAGAGGACATGATCGACAGAATCACAACGATCCTGCGGACTTTGCCGACTTCCGATCTGCCTGGGATTTTGCACGCTTTGGCGCGTTTTGAGAGAGCTTCCCCAGCGCACCACCAGGAGAATCAGCCTCCGCTGCGAATTGCTGACTTCCGTGGCCCGGCGGCTTAGCTCCGAACTTCAGCGCCAGTCGCATAAAGACGCTGCCCAGCGCGTCATTCACCATTGAATCGGTGGGGTAAAGCTCCATCGCCGCGGTTCTTACGGCGTCGTCCTGGTCCATTATCCAGTCGATCATCCGGCCTAAGACTTCCTTCTGCTTCATTCCCTTCTGGGCGCACATGGCGTCCAGCTTCTTCTTCCCGTCGGGGGAGACTCTTGCCGACATGTTGTGATCTTTTGCCATAAACGTAGTCTAGCAAAGGGTTTGCCGAGAAACGTAGATTTCAGTAGATTTTTCATTTGCCTTCCTTGGCGTTATGGCGTAGATTTTTGCAGTCAGACGTAGTTAAAAGGAGTTCACATGGAATCCACCACAACCACAGTCAGGGTCACGGCGGACACCTGGAAGCGGATCAAGACCATCGCCAACGCGGATCGTCGCACGGTCCAGGCAACGCTGGAAATGATCGTAGAACGCGAGGTCGGGCGTCGCCAGTCAACTTCCAAGCGTCGCCGCGTCGCTGTTTAGTCACAAGCATACCACGGAACGGAGGCCGCGAGGTGGTTACCCATTGCCAGAAATCTCACCACGGTTCCACGGACGACCGGGCTGGGACAAAAAGTAACCAGGTAGTTACCAGTGGCCAGAGACGGGTGGAGCATCAAGGACGCGGCTGCGGTGCTGGGGATACACCCCAAGAAAGTCCCGCAGTCGATCGACCCCGCGATAGAGAAAGTGGCGCGGCTGATGCTGGCGCAACCGTATCCGACATGGATCGAGCTTCAGCAGGCAATGGAACGCATCCGAACCAACGGGCCGAATCGACGAACGTGAAAAGAGTCTGGAACGACAAACACGCCGCGCATCCACTGCGCGCAGGAGTCGCCAAATGACAGAGGCCGAACTCAAAGAAATCCTCAAAAAGCACGCCGACTGGATCGAGGCCGGGATGCCATACGGCGATTCGCGCCGTGCGTACCTGAGCGGTGCGGACCTGAGCGGTGCGGACCTGAGCGGTGCGTACCTGAGCGGTGCGGACCTGAGCGGTGCGGACCTGAGCGGTGCGTACCTGAGCGGTGCGTACCTGAGCGGTGCGGACCT
>CAZZPX010000348.1:0-4335 GCA_964655955.1 uncultured Phycisphaerales bacterium
GCCCCAGCGCGCAGGCGAGAATCGGGGTGTTGGTCGTCATGTCTTGGGGGGCTTTCTCAAGTCGTCGGGCGAGCGATGAGGAGACGGTGTGCGTGCTCTACACCAAACAAGTACCCGCGTTTTCGCCGCACCTGATGCGATTCTGCGACAATTGCATAGAAAGACAAGCGACTCACAAATCGCCATTATCGCCGCGCACCCGGATAAAGAGCTTGTTGCACGATGGTTGCGCGCATTGCCCTTATGGCGCCCCGCACTCGAAGTCAACAACGTTCGCGCACCCGTGGTCGACTATGGGCAGGGTTTCTCGTAGGCGATGAGGAGCAACCCCAGATCGGACTGATCGGTGTCGCCGTCGCCATCGATGTCCCCGCCGGCATCCTTCTCATAGCTGATGAGAAGCAGTCCCAGGTCGGACTGGTTCACCTGTCCGTCGCCGTTGAGATCGCCGCTGCAGGGCGCCGAATCCGACACCTGGCCCGTGATGACCAGCGCGAAACCCTGCGTGCCCTCGTTGACGCCCGCCGCCGTCACGCGCACCGTCCACTCGCCAACCGAGGGAGCGTCGAGATGCACCTGTTCGACGTTGTTGCGGTCGTCCTTGGCGCCGCCGCGCTGCGACTGGCCATCGGCGAACACGTTGCCAAGAAAGAGCGACTGATCCGGCGCGACGACCTCCAGATCGAGATCGTTGACGGAAGCGAACGAGGCGCCGGCCGCCGCGGGAGGCTCGGTGTAGACCAGCGTCACCTTCAACGTCTCCTCCGACCCGGTGACGTGGAAGCTGCGTTCGAAGGCCTCGCCGGTGGACAGGCCGTCGGCGTTGAAGACGTCCTCGATCAGCAGCGTCCGCTCCTCGCCGGCAAAGTGCAGTGCGTCGTCGGCAAGGACGCGGCCCCAGCCTTCCCTGTTGCTGGGATAGCCGCTGATCCCCGTCATGTCGACGGCGGAGTTGAGCAGCGTCGCCTTGACGAGCGCGCCGCTGGGAACGAAGGCGTCGAGAAAGCTGGCGCTGCCGCTCGGGTAGAACCCCTCTGCGTAGTACTGGCGCACGAGCATCCCCGTGGCGGCGACCGCGGGGCAGGCCATCGACGTGCCGGTCTTCGCCGTCGTGCCGCACGACGAGTCGTTGCGGGCGGCGACCGTCGAGCAACCGGGCGCGTAGATCTCGGGCTTGCGGCGGCCGTCGCTTGTGGGCCCCGTGCCGCCGCTGCAATGCAAGTGCTGGCCCGGCGCGTCCTGGCTGGCGCCGACGGCGAGCAGGTTCTTGGCGTTCTCGGGGTTCTTGAGCGTGCTGC
The DNA here is from genome assembly GCA_964655955.1 of uncultured Phycisphaerales bacterium. Taxonomy (GTDB): domain Bacteria; phylum Planctomycetota; class Phycisphaerae; order Phycisphaerales; family JAGLTS01; genus CAZZPX01. The sequence goes on from CAZZPX010000348.1 coordinate 1,299, forward strand.
CGTTGGTCACGGCGAGCATCACCGCCGACTCTTCGTATTCGTAGAGAAAAGCGTCAAAGCCGCGGCAGAGACTGTCATAGAGGGTCGTGCTGTCATTGCCCCAACTGTTCGAGTGGATGCGCGCGCCCTGGTCATGGTGCTGCGCCAGGGCGACCTGCACGGCGTACTCGCCGAAGCTGGGTGTCGTGTCGTACACCAGCTTGCCCAGATAGGCGATGCCGCGGTTGTTGTCATCCTGGTAGGCGTCTCCCACGGCGATCCCCGCCACGTGCGTTCCGTGCGAGTACGATCCGAAGGAGGTGTTGTAGGCGAGAATCTTGCGATGGTCAGGGCCGATCGGGGCGCCGTCGAAGAACGCGCAGTGATCGTGATCGATGCGGCTGTCCAGGATGCCGATGATCTGCCCCTCACCGTGCAAGCCGGCATCGTAGAGAGGCGTCACCCCGTCGAGGTTGCTCTGCACGATCCAGCGGTTCGTGTTGCTGCGCAGCGTCACCTCGGGGGCGTGCTCGATGAACTGCACCGCAGGCAGGGCGGCGATGGCGCTCGCCTGGTACAGCGGAGCCGTGATGTACAGCATGTCGTTGCCCGCAAGCGTTGCCGCACCGACGATCGAGACACTCGCCAGGGCCGCCAGCTCGGCGCGTGCCGCGGCCGCATCCGCGCCCTCAAAGAGCGTGACGTGCAGCGCCGCCTCACCGCGCGCCTGCAGTTCGCGGCGCTCAGCCGAAGCGAACTCGCGCTCGTCCAGATCCGCAGCCAGCTTCCAGCTTTCGTCATACGGTCCTACCCACTGCAGAAAATCGAGCTGCGCCAGGGCGGTCGGCGTCGCCGCCGAGAGATCCGCAATGTGGGCGTAGGTGGGCAGATAATCGCCCAGAGCGACGCCGAGGTCGCTGAGCGCCCGCCGCTCCTGACGGCTCAGTGGACCGTCGAACTGCAGAACATAGCGCTGGTGCGGCGCGAAGGCGGCCGGCTGCTCGAGCAGCAGATTCGCCCGGCTCGCAGTCTGCACATCGCCTGCCACGAGATTGAGAACACCGACGGCCGGCATCGGCGGGGCGGGCTCCGCGCCGGCGCTCCCGGCGCTGTCGCCTGCCCGGATGCTTCCTGCCGCGGCAAGCAGGCCCGTGATCGCGATCCAGTTTCCAATCCGCATGAAGAATTCCTCATCGATCGACCGCCAGGTTCCTGCGCGGCCGTCTGGTGCTGTTGTCGGCGGTTGTGCGTGACGTGGTCAGCGCGGAGTCGCGCCGAACGAGTCTAGGCTCGTTCTTCTCTTCGCATGGGGCGCGCCGACGGCTGCACCTCGCAGGGCAAAAGCCGCTGCTCATTGCCCCTGTGCAGATCCGCAATTCCGTCATCCCTGGCGGGCATAGCCGTCGTAGAACTCGGGCTCATCGAACCCGAGCTTGCGCGCCAGGTGTGCCACCGGGCCGTTGCAGGCGGAGGCGTGGATCTGCGGCTGCAGTCCCCGGCGCAGCGCCTCCTGCACGGCAGCACGCAGGACGACTCCACCGTAGCCGTGGTTACGCAGCGAGGCGTAGGTCTCCGTGGCGAGGTCCGCCGCGCCGTTTGCCGCATAGAAGGCGGTGCAGGCCGACACGATCTTGTTCTGCAGCACGATCGCGAAGCCAAAGGAGAGGTCCAGGAATTCTTCCGCCCCGTGGTACGGCTGCGTCAGGCGCTCCAGTCCCGTCTCGTGCAGCTTGTGCAGCATGGGCGCGGTGAGCGGTTTGGCCACGGCGGCGGCTGCGGCATCGGGCAGCGGCTCCTCCGTACGCCGCTTCCACTCGGCGCAGCGAATCGTGCTGACGCGGCCCTCCCAGGCGCTGCTGATCGCGCCCAGCCAGGCTGCGGGGGCGTGGATGGCGACGGCGCGGGGTAGCTGCCGCAATGCCTCCGCGACGCCAGGCGCCGTCGCATCACCTGCGAAGTAGATGTCGTTGCCGTGGCCGACCTGGGCGGCACGCTCCGCGAAGACCTGCACCTCCCCGGGGCGGTGCCGCAGCAGCCAGTGCAGTCCCACGACATCGTGTTCGAGTTGCCGGAAGTAATCCGCGGCTGCATCCATGGTGGGTGTATCGGTCAAACCGAGGCATTCCTTGCCGGTTCGCCGTAAGTTCGGCCGCCGGCGCAAACTACGGGGTATTGTCGCTGCGCTCCCGCGCCCGTTCAAGCGCCTGCTCGTCGAGCTGCTCCAGCGGATCGAGGCGATGCTGCTCGTTCAGCGTCAAGAGGCGCTTGTACCACGCCCAGGCGAGGTCGCTGCGCTTCAACTCCCACGCCAGGTCCGCCGCCTCGCGCGTGAGGGTCAGGCTGTGCGGGTCGAGCGCCAGGGCCGCCTCAGCGTGGTCCAGTGCTGCCTGCGCCATGCCGCTGTCGCCACGCTCGGCAAGCGACGCTGCGATCTGCATGGAAAGCCGGTGATGCGCGGCGCCGTCCGGGAAGCGATCGACGAGCGTCCGGGCTCCGGCGTAGGCATCGCGCCAGGCGTCGTGCGCAGCGGCCTGCTCGCCCAGCGTCTCCAGCGCAAAGGCACGGGCGATGTTCAGGCGGACCGCTTGCCACCGCGGCTCGGGAGAGGCGGGGTCGAGGTCGAACGCGGGCTGAAGCGCCGCGATCGCCTTGGGAATCAGAACCACCTCCAGGCGGGCGAGACCGAAGGTCTTCACGTACGAGACGAACTGCGGATTCGTCGCGGTCAGCGGCCCGATGCCGGCGTGGCGGAGCGCCTCCTGCACCTCGCGCAGCGTGCGGCGCTGCTGCGTCTCGGGTTGCAGGTCGAGATCGGCGAGCTTCCAGCGGATCTCGGCCGCGGGCTGCAGCGCCAGCGCCGCGTCATGCAGCGCCGCCTGCCTGCGCGCCTCGGGAACGTAGCCGAAGCAGAGGATGAGCAGCGCCGTAAGGACGACCGCCGCGCCCGCTGTGAGGCGCTGCGCGCGCGGCGCTGCCGCTTCGGCAGGACTGTCCTGCAGCGCTAGATTCGCCGCCAGACCGAGCAGCAGATACGTCAGTGCCGCCGAGCCGGGCTGCG
>CAZZPX010000349.1:0-4320 GCA_964655955.1 uncultured Phycisphaerales bacterium
TCGATGCGGTCGTCCGTCCGCGGGTCGCCGATCCCCAGCAAGGGCGCCAGCACGCGATCCTGCAGGAGCGCCCCATCCAGAGAATTGACCGGGTCGCCGCGGTCGATCGACGACTCGGCAAGCTCCAGCCAGTGCCACTTCTTCTCGAGATAGACGCAGAACCGGCCGGGCTGCGGCGGCGTGGGCTCTTCGCCGGCCTTCAGCTCGCGCACCGCGCCGACCTGTTTGAGCGCCGCGAGAAACTCGCTGCTGCTCTTGCCGTTCAGATCCTGCACCACGCGGTTGTAGGGCAGGATCTTCAGCTCGCTCGCCGGGAAAATCGCCGTGAGAAACCAGTTGTATTCCTCATCGCCGCAGTGCTGCGGGTTCTTCTCGCACAGCTCCTTGCCGGCCCGCGCGGCGGAGGCGCTGCGATGGTGCCCGTCCGCCACGTACGTGCAGGGCACTTCCTTGAACGCCTCGACATATGTCCGCGGCTCGGCCACGCGCCACACCGTGTGCTGCACGCCGTCCACAGCCGTGAAGTCGTACAGCGGCTCGCCCTGCATGTCCTTCTCGATCAGATCGTTCACCCGCTCCGTGTCGCGCATGGTCAGGAAGACCGGCCCGGCGTTGGCCATGAGCGTCAGCGTGTGACGCGTGCGATCGTCTTCCTTCGCCTTGCGCGTCTTCTCGTGCTTCTTGATCAGGTCGCGGTTGTAGTCCTCGACATGCGAGCAGCAGACGACGCTGGTCTGTGGCCGACCGTCCATGATCTGGCGGTAGAGATACACGCTCGGCTCGTCCTCGCGGATCAGCCACCCTTCCTGCTGCAGGCGCTGAAAGTTCTTCCGCGCTTGCTCGTACACCGCATCGTCATACAGGCCGATCCCGGCGGGCAGATCGATCTCCGGCCGCGACACGTGCAGAAACGACTTCTCGTTCCCCTCGGCGAGGGCCCTGGCCTCATCGGTGTTGACCACGTCGTAGGGCACGGCGGCGATCTCCCGGGCCAGGCCGGCCGCGGGACGGAGGGCGCGAAACGGGGCGATGCGGATCATGCTGAGCCTTCCTGTCGGGTCGCGAGGGGAGGGGCCTGCACAGCGGTGCGCAGGAGGCGCATGATACGGATTTCTCTCCCCGTTTTGGGCTCATCCACCCGCCTGAGAAACGACCACAGCCGATTCCGCGCGCCCGCCGCAGCCCAGCCAGCCGCCGTGTCCTCACGGCGGTCCTAAAGCTGTCGCCATGTCAGGGGCGCCACCCGCCCCACCCACGAAAAAGCCCGTCGCGGGGACGGGCTCGGGGAGCAATGGGGCTGAGAGGAGTCGAACCTCCACGGGATTATTCATCCCACTAGGACCTGAACCTAGCGCGTCTGCCAATTCCGCCACAGCCCCTGTGGGGAACCGGGAAGCGTATCGGCAACCCCCGGGAAAAACAAGAGCCGAACCCGCCCCACGCCAGGGCGCCGCGAGCCCGCGCCATGCCAGGGCAGGGCGCCTCCGCTACACGCCAGGGCAGAGCGAGACCGCGAGCGCCGCCCTGGGTACCACAGCCCTCCCACACCCGCCATCCGCTCAATACAGATCCCGCCCCTGGATCCCATCGCGCGTCCAGTGATAAAACGCCGGATAGAGCGCCTGCTGCCTCGCCAGCCCCTCTTCCTCACTGTCCATGCCGTAGTCCGCGAGATTCGGGTCGGCCCAGTTCCCGCCGGATGGTGCGAGGGCCACATCCCCCTCCGCAACTCCCACCCGGCGCCTGTCGCTGCTGAGCTCGACGTGCCCGTCGGCGGCTGCAAGCGCGACCACCGCCTCCGGATGGCTGAACAGAAGTTTCTCCGGATGGCCGAAGTCCTGCTTCTCAAACAGCAGCACCTTGTCAGCGGCAAACGCCACATCGTCCAGGCGATTCCTCTGGATCCGATCCCACGTGGCGCCCACGGCCGTGGAGCCGGAGTCAGAGTCGGCGAAGCGACTCGGACTGTAGTACGCAGTGGCGGAGTACCAGTAGGAGCAGGGCAAAAGATTCGTCTTGCTTCTCTCTCGCTGATGGCGCTGCCAGCTCTGCGAGTCGAGCGGCGCAATAACTGCGTCATCCAGCGTTGGGTCGTAGAGGCACACGACCGCAGGGAACATGTAGCTGTAGGAGTCAGCAGGCGCGTAGGCCGGGCTGGGAACGGTGCCGCTCAGTTCGAGTCTCCAAGGATCATCCGGACTCCCTGCTGCGTCGAACGGGTTGAGCAGGAGATCCTCATTGTCGACGGCGTAGATGATGAGGTCCGTAACGAGTTGCTTGAGATTGCTCTGTGACCGCATACGCGCGTCCATACCGTGGCGAGTTGGGAACAGCGCCAAGACGACTAAGATCGCCAGCGTCAGCACGATCACTGCAATCAGTTCTACGAGCGTCAATCCGCGCCGCTTTCGGCGACTCATGTCAGCCCCCTCTCTCGGCCGCTACTCCACCAGCGCCGCGATCGACGCCGCCGCACGCTCCGGCGCGATCCGCCCCATGTTCAGCGTCAGGTGATACAGCTCCCAGTCGTTGAGATCCTGGTTGAAGTGGTTGCGCACGAAACGCCGCCGCTCACCGTCCACACGCCGAATCTCCGCCAGCGCCTTGTCTCGGTCCAGGCCGTGCATCTCGGCGTAGCGCTGCGCCCGCCAGTCCTCCGGCCCGATCAGCCGCACATGCGTCACGTGCTTGAGCCCGCGCAGGATCGACTGCCCGCCCCGGCCGACGATCACCGCCCGCCCCACGGCGCAGATCCCGCGCACCGTCTTGGCGATCTTCGTCGCGACCTCGACGTCGGTCGGCGTCCCGGTCAGGCCGGCCGTGAACCGCTCGATCCAACTGCGATCGCGCTCCTGCACGGCCTCGACCAGGTGCGTCGCCAGGTCGTGATCCTCCGCCACGCGATGCACCAATTCCGCGTCGTACGCCGTCCAGGGCTGGTTCGGCTCGCGCTCGTTCATGATGCGGATCAGTTCCGCCACCACCGCCGGGGCGTCCGTTCCCGCCTGCCGCGAGATGGTGATCACCGGGGCCGAGGCGGCCACCTGCTTGCGAACCTCCTCGGGGGCCTTGGCATACGACACGATCGCCGACCGCACCGCTGTCAGGCTCGAACCGATTCTCATGCACCTGCTCCTTTCACCTCGCGCCCGGCGAGAGCGCCGAGCGCCCGGGGACCCGTTCCGCTCAGCGTATCATACGGGCCTCGCCCGCTTCCCTCAGTACGTCCAGCGAACGCTCCACGCCAGGGCCCCGAACGAGTCGCTCCCCGCCTGCCCCTCGAAGCGATCCGCGAGAAACTCCGTCGCGTAGCTGAACTCCACCGCCAGGTTCTCCCAGCCGTACGCCAGCACCAGCCCCGCCCCCAGTCGCCCGGTAAACGTCTCTTCCTCGAGCGCGAAGTCGCGCCCGACCAGCATCTCGTTGTGCTCGACGATGCGCCCGTTGGCCCGGCCGTACACGTAGAACGACCAGCCGCGCACCGCCTCGCCCGTCGCATCCGGCAGGTCGCTGAGCCGCCCGGGGCCGAAGTCGCCCGGCAGGTTCCACCCCAGCCGCAGCGTCGCGCCGCCTTCCACGTGCCGAAAGATATTGCCCACCTGCCCGCCGACGTGCGGAATGAGTTGAAGATGGGCCGGCTGCACATCGCCCGCCGTCTCCTCCCCCAGCGGCAGGTCCAGCCGCCATTTCTTGCGCAGCGTGAACTGCACCGCAAGCTGGTTGACGTGCTGGTTGCCCCACCCCTTGGGGTCGTCGAGCCCGCGCACCTGATGCACGAACTTTTGAAACTCGCGCGCCTGCGAGGCGCTGCCGATCACGCCCAGGTCGATCTGGAAGTGATCCAGCGTCGCCCACGCATCGCTGAACTGACGCGACCGCTGCCAGTACAACCCCGAATACAGCAGGCCGTTGTAGGGCCAGTCATCGGGGATCGGTTCCCTGCGGCTGATGTTGTCCGGCGTGTACATGAGCTGTCCGACGGTGACACCCGCCGCCGTCCGCGCCGCGCCGAACTGCTCCGCAAAGGGCATGTGCGCCGCCAGCGCCTGCGCCCACTCGGATTGAAACGAGATCGCGAAGGCGACGCCGTTCGTGTAGTGCCGATCCGTGGCGTTGATCGGCTTGGCGTACGTGCCGTCGTTCTCCCAGTACACCGCCAAGCCCGCCGTGCGTCGCGCCGCGCTGACCGGCTCAGCATCGGCAAGCACGCTCTCCGCCGACTCGACGCCCGGCGTCGCGGTCGGCTGGCCCGCTGCGACGCCGCACGCCATCAACCCGCCCAGCGCACTGCTCAGTGCCGCCCTTGCGCGGCCCGTGCGC
>CAZZPX010000350.1:0-4308 GCA_964655955.1 uncultured Phycisphaerales bacterium
GACGGCATCCGCGACAAGAACCTCCTCGAAGAGGTCTGCGAACGCAGCCTGCGCGGGGCGGCGTTGTGGGAGGAAGTCAAGGATCGACTGCACGAGAGCGCCCTGGGCATGTCCGGTGGTCAGCAGCAGCGGCTGTGCATTGCCCGCGCCATCGCCGCCGAACCCGAAGTGCTGTTGCTCGACGAGCCCTGTTCCGCGCTCGATCCGATCGCCACGGGCAAGATCGAGGACCTGATCCGCGAGCTGCGCGGTGAGTACTCGATCCTCATCGTCACGCACAACATGCAGCAGGCGCAGCGCTGCAGCGACTATACCGCCCTCATGTACCTGGGCCAGGTGCTGGAATACGGTCCCACGCTCGACCTGTTCACCAACCCGCACCTGAAGGAAACCGAAGATTATGTCACGGGCCGCTTCGGCTGAACGAGGACGGCGAACGACTGGACATCAGGCGGCGACCCCCGCCCCCGATTTGATGAGGTAGTGCATGGCTGCGGAAAAGGAACGGCGACTGCGCGAAATCAGGCGAGCCATCTTCGCGATGGCCTCCGTCGTCGAGGCGCGCCTGCAGCGGGCCGTCGAAGCCCTGGTGCGCGGCGACAAGGAGGCGGCCCAGGATGTGCGGCACGGCGATCGGGCCGTCGATGAGATGGAGATCGATGTCGAGCGCCTGTGCGTCGAAACACTCGCCCTGCAGCAGCCGGTGGCGAGCGACCTGCGCTTCATCCTGGCGGTGCTGCGGATCAACGGCGAACTCGAGCGCATCGCCGACCTCTCCAAGGGCGTCGCCAAGCGCCTGCTGCGCCTGGATCTCGACACGCTGCAACTGCCGGACGAACTGGGCACGATGGCGCTGTTGGCGCGGGACATGCTCGCCGACGTGTTGCGGGCGTTCAGTGACGACGACGCGGACGCCGCCCGCCAGGTGCGACGTGAAGACCTGGAGGTGGATCGCCTCCGCACCGCGGTGCGCGACTGGGGGCACAGCCACATTCTCGGTGGCGACATTCCCGCGGAGGTCGTGGTCGACGTGCTCGACGTGGCCCGTTGCCTGGAACGGGTCGGCGACATGTGCGCCAACGTCGCAGAGGACATCGTCTTTCTCGTCGAAGGACGCAACATACGACACACGGAAATCTGATCTGAAAACGCCGGCGGGCTGACCGGCGCGGTGACGCCGGCCCAACATGCGAAGCACACTGTAAGCGGGAAACTGACTGAACCTGGAGATGACGATGATGAAGCACACCTACTTTTTACTACTGACCATGACGGCTGCGGGCCTGGTGGCACTCGCGGGCTGCGAGGCCGAGGACGGCACGGCCGCCGCCACCGCCGGCTCTTCTCAGCGCACCAGCACATCAAGCGATGGCAACGTTATGTCGGCATCGATGCTCTCTGACCATGCTCGCAACCGGGCGCGGCAGTATGAGCATCCCGGCTTCGTCGCCTTCGCGGACGACGGCCGACTCTGGGTCTTCGCGGAGAAGAGCGACGGGCTCAAGGAGTACCTGCAGTCCGGCGAGCCCGCCAAGAGCGTCACCTGGATCGGGGCCGGGCCCAACGGCATGAGCCTGCGCAGCGATGATGCGGATGTGCTCGCGGCGTATACCGCGGCGAAGCCGGGCTTTGCGACTTACGCTGAGGAGGGTCGCCTGTGGGTTTTCCAGGCCGGCAGTGAAGGCCACAAGGAGTTCCTCGCCTCCGGCGAACCGGCCAAAAGCGTCACATGGATCGGGGCGGGCCCGCGCGGCATGAGCATGCGCAGCGATGACGCTGACACGCTGCTCAGCTACCTCGCGGCCAAGCCGGGCTTCTCGACCTATGTTGAAGACGGCCGCATCTGGGTCTTCCAGACCGGCAGCGAAGGTCATCAGGAGTATCAGCGCTCCGGCGAACCGGCCAAGAGCGTCACCTGGATCGGGGCCGGGCCGCGCGGCGTCAGCCTGCGCAGCGACAGCGCCGACGCCTTGCTCTCATACGTCGCCAGCAAGCCCGGGTTCCGCGTCTTCGTCGAGGATGAACGCCTCTGGGTCTTCCGCGACGGCAGCGAGGCGCTCAACGAGTTTCTTGAGTTCGGCGAGCCCGCCAAGTCCGTGACGCTGATCGGCGTCGGGCCGCGCGGGGCGAGCCTTCGCGGAGCCGATCGCGAGACCCTGCACGCCTATCTCTCCACTTCGGGATAAGGCCCCGGGACGCACCGCGGCACGCCGGCGCACGGATGGCGCCGAGACGACGGTAGAGATCGGATCCGGCCCGTGGAATGCAGCCGCTGCGCCCGGGCTGTGCTGTATAATGTGCGTCCGCCCACGCTCTGGGCGACCGGCGACGGGAGCCAGGCATGATGTGCAACCAGGAGACTGTCGAGACGTTCACCCGGTTTGCCGCGAGAGCGCTGCTCGATCGACTCGAGAAGATCACGCGAGAGATCGAGGGCGTGCGGCGCGCGGAAGACATCGAATACGTGCACCGCATCCGCGTCGCCTCCCGCCGTATGCGCGCCGCCTTGCGGCATCTTCAGACGTGCTTTGACAAGGCGCACATCAAGGGCTGGCGCAAGGAGGTTCGTCGCATCACGGGTCGCCTCGGCGAAGCGCGCGATCTCGACGTCCAACTGGAAGCGGTGCGGGCGTATCGGGGCACGCTGCCGCCGGAGGCATGCCTGGCCGGCGTCGAACGCCTCGCCCTGCGCCTGCACCAGCAGCGCGCCAAGGCGCAGCCGCGCATTGAGCGGGCGCTGGATCGCTTCATCGGCAGCGGCGTCATCGAACACATGCACGAGCACCTGCAACCGCTCGCAGAGCGAAACAAGGCGGCCGGGGAACGAGATTGCACCGGGCGCGACCTGGCGCGCCGGGCTGTCGTCGAACAACTCCATGAACTCGAGGCCCACGATCCCTATCTGCCCGAGCCGGACAACGGGGCGGAACTGCACGCCATGCGCATCGCCTGCAAGCGCCTGCGCTACACGCTCGAGCTGTTCGCGCCGATCTACGAAGGCGAACTCAAGTCCTACATCAAGGAAGTGAAGAGCGCCCAGTCGCTCCTGGGCGATCTGCACGACTGCGACGTCTGGGAGCTGTTCCTCCAGCAGTTCCTGATCGACGAACGCCGACGCACCGAGCACTTCCAGGGTGCCGCGACCGGCTTCGAGGAGATCGAAGCGGGCATCCACGACTTCATGGCTGAACGACGACAGCGACGCGAAGCGCTGCGGCTGGAGTTTCTCGCGCTGTGGGAGGCGCAGCAGGCGAATCGGACCTGGAGTGATCTGCGGCGCTACATAGAACTGCAGGACCCACCCCGCGCGTCGAACACCGCACCCGCGGCGCACGCATCGGAGCAGCCGGCCGGAGGCCTCTCCTGATGCGCATCGCACTCCTCGCCGACGCGCACGGCAACCTGCCAGCCCTCGAAGCGGTGCTGGCCCACGCCGACGCGCGCGGGTGCGAGGCGGTGTGGCATCTCGGCGACTTCGTCGGCTACGGCCCGTTTCCGGAAGAGACCGTGCAGGTGCTGCGCGAGACCTGCGACGCCTGCATCCGGGGCAACTACGATCGCAAGGTGCTGCGGTTTCCCACGAAGCGCGAGAAGTGGCGGTCCAGCAAGCAAGCGGAGAAGTTCCGCGCCTTTGAATTCGCCTTTGGGAACCTCAGTCCCGAGTCACTCAAATTCCTCCGCGACCTGGAGGTGCAGCGGCGCCTCGACATCGGCGGCTTGCGCGTGCTGCTCGTGCACGGCAGCCCGGACTCGGACAGCGAACCTCTCGATCTCACGACGCCGGAGCAGCGCCTGCGCGAACTCGCCGCGAGCGCCGATGCCGATGTCATCTGCTGCGGCCATTCCCACGTGCAGTTTGACCGCTGCGTGGAGGGGACGCGCTTCGTGAATCCCGGAGCAGTGGGACGGCCGGAAGGCGGCGACCCGCGCGCGTGCTACGCCCTGCTCTCGATCGAAACCGGCCGGCTCGAAGTCGAACTGCTGCGCGTAGAGTACGATGTCAGGCGCACCGTGCGCGCCCTGCGGCAGTACGATCTGCCCGATGGTATCGTCTCAATGTTCACGCTCGGCGCCAATCTCGACATCGTGCGCGAGAAATTGAATTCGACCGTGGATGACCCCGCACACCTGACCTCGGAGCCGCCGAACGGGTGCGATGACGCGGCGCGTCTCACCGCGCTCGCCGACTTCGCCGACCGCCTCGCGGGGGACCGCCCGCACTTCGAGCAGGTGACGCGGCTGGCGCTGCAGCTCTTCGATTCGCTGGCGCCGCAACACGATCTGGGCGAACACGCGCGGTTCCTGCTG
>CAZZPX010000351.1:0-4306 GCA_964655955.1 uncultured Phycisphaerales bacterium
GATCCTCGAAACGCACAGTGACCGTGGCGGGATCGACGTGCAGTTCGGCGTAGGGCACGCCGGCATAGCGAACGATGAGGTTCTGGTTCGTGGCCCAGCTTTCCTTCTTGAGCACGTGCGCCAGGGCGTCCACCGACACTCGCGCGTCGCGATAGAGCACGACGAGGGCGAGGCTCAGCCCGATCAGCGCCATGCAGGCCGCCCGCCAGTAGCGGGAAACAGTCGCCTGCCCCGCCGCGTCGCGCCAGCGGGTCTCGCTCGACGCCGCCTTGCTCGGCTGGCTGGGTCTGGCTGCCGTGGATGCGGCGCTGCCGACGAGTCGCAGCGTCGCCTCGCTGCCGGATGCGGCCAGCACCTGCTCGAGCACCTCCTGGCGCATCCGCATGGGCGGATCCACGTGGGGCAGCGTCGCCAGCAGGCACTCGGCGGCCTGGGCCTGTTCGCAGCGGATCGTCTCCTGCACCGCCGGGCTCGCCGCCAGAAATGCCCGCTCGAAGCGTTGGCGCTCGTCATCTTCGAGCACGCCAAGCAGGTCGGCGCCAGCCAGTTGGAGCAGTTCTTCTGTGGTCATCGTCGACCGGTTCATACTGATCATTCCTCAACCACTACTTGCTCCCGCAAACGCACCAGGGCTCGGCTGAGAGCGGATTTGATTGTACCGAGCGGCGTATCCAACTCTTCACTGATCTGCCGAAGTGTCTGCCCACCGAGGTAGGCTCGCACGATCACGGTGCGTTGGAGATCCGGCAGTGTTTCGATCGATTGCAGCAGCGATTCGTACTGCTCTCGGGCTTCCAGGCCCTTTCCTATCCGTTCCCCGCTGTCGGGGGGGTTGTAACCTTCCGCGAGGCCGTGCGGCTGGATCCGGGCTCCCATGCGCCTGAGCCGGTCGACCAAGTAGCGTCGGGTGATGAGCATCACCCAGGTGACCAGCGTGGCTCGGGTGGGATCGAATCGTTCCGCGGTCCGCCAAAGACGGACAAAGACCTCCTGTACAGCATCATCTGCTTCGGCCCTGGTCGGCATGACCTGGTAGGCCATCCGGTAGACCAATGAACCAAAGCGGACATATAACTCCTCAACGGACCCGGGCTCCTGCTGCGCGACGCGCTGCATCAGTTCCAGCTCAGGGTTCACTTGATTGGACTGATCTTGGTCCGTCATGATCCGAAGCGGATCTCCCATGTATCCGCCGCCAACGGGCGGGTGGATCCAAAAAACCGCGGGTTCGGCGCGGATTTCGGAGCGGGTGCGGGGCGTCGGCCGCCCAGCATACCCGAGCGGCGGTTGCAGAGTTTTCCGTTTTTTTGGTTAGTTTCCCTTGGCGAGACCCGACCATTGATGCACTATGATATGTAGGTGATGAGCCGGTTGTGCGGACAGAAGCGTCCGAAAACCCGGTTTGTCCAGTGAGAGCGAGCGCCGCAATGCTGATGGCCGACAGACCAGCATGGGCCGGAAACCGTGGCTGCGTGGTGGGTGCGCCTGGCCGCCGCGGCTTCACGCTCCTGGAACTGCTCGCCTCCATCGCCATCATTGCCCTGCTCATCAGCATCCTCCTCCCCAGCATGAGCCGCATGAAGGAATCGGCCCGGCGGGTGATCTGCGCCTCCGCCGTCCACCAGCAGGGAGCAGCTTTGGCAATGTGGGCGGACGTTCGCGGCCGGGATCTCATCCCACCGACCTTCGCCGGCCACGGCGCTTACGACGGCGTCAGCAAGCCGGACAACGACAATTTCGATCTCGCCGAGACGATGTGCGTGCGTCGCCTCACCCTCAACAACGGCGGCGCCTGGGACGGTCTCGGCAAGCTCTACGAGTACGACTTCATCGACTCGGCCGAGGGGTACTACTGCCCCTCACACACCGGCGACCACCCGTACGAGCGCTACCAGACCGTCTGGCCAAACCCCGGCGATCAACTCATCTACAGCAACTACCAGTATCGCGGCATCCCCTGGGAGTATCAGACCCACAAGTTCAGCCAACTCGGCGCGGATGTCACGCTCATCACGGACGGCATGCGCACCGCGAGTGACTTCAACCACGTCGACGGCTGCAACCTTCTCAAGGCCGACCTCAGCGTGCGCTGGTACGAAGACAGCGGCGAGCACGTGCTCGGCACACTCCTGAGCCTCGAGGATCCGCCGGACCACGAGACGCAGGTGCAGTTGTTCCAGGCCCTGTGGCTCTTCCTGGACAACAACGGCTCGGACACCGGCGGCAACACCGGCGACTTCAACGACGACTACCTCGGGGGCATGATGGGCAACAGCCACTACTGAACACCACCAGACGGTCGGCGAGACGGGGACGATGCGCTGTCGCGCGCCGCGCCGGCCTTGCCGTAGTAGGAGCTGCGGCTCTGCTACCATGCCCCCATGCTCACGCGCCTCACCGGCACGCTGGATTCGGTCGGCCAGGGCGTGGTCGTGCTCAGCGCCGGGCCACTGGCCTACGAGGTGCACGTGCCCGCCTGCGATGCGCCGCGCCTGGCGGGGCGAATCGGCGAGGAAGTGACCCTGCATACGCTGCACTACCTCGAGAGCCAGGGACAGGGCAGCGCCATGCTGCCGCGGTTGATCGGCTTTGACTCACCCCGGGCGCGTTCCTTCTTCCAGCTCTTTACCACGGTCAAGGGGATGGGATATCGCAAGTCGCTGCGCGCGCTGGCGATGCCCTTCGAGGAGGTGGCGCTGGCGATCCAGCAGCAGGACTACGCGAAACTTCAGGCGCTGCCGGAAATCGGCAAGCGCACAGCCCAGACCATTGTGGCGGAGTTGTCCGAGAAGGTGGAGTCGTTCCTGCCCAGCGGCGCGGACCTGGCCGCGCCTGCGACGGGCGCCGTGACGGCACTCAGCGGACCCGCCGCCGACGCGGTCAACGTGCTGGTGCAACTCGGTGAGACCCGGCAGCGAGCCGAAGCGCTGATCGCGCGCGCCGCGCGGCAGCTTGGAGAGGACGCGGGCGCCGACGCGCTGGTGACCGCAGCCCTGCATTGAGGGAGTTTGATCGGGCGCGACGGCAAGCCCTACAACACGCCGCAGCGAACCGCGGCGGCGGACGAGCGTAAGCGAAGCGAGAGGAATCCGATGCGATATTCGATGATCATGGCCGGCGGCGCGGGGACGAGGCTCTGGCCCAGCAGTCGCGAGGAGCGTCCCAAGCAGCTTCTGCGCCTCTTCGAGGGGCGGAGCCTCCTCGAACTGGCCGACAAGCGCCTCAAGGGCATGCTCGAACCGCAGCAGCGCTACATCTGCACGGCCGAACAGTTCCGCCGCCAGATCAAGGCGGTGCTTCCCCACTACGACGACGAGCGCCTGCTGGGCGAGCCGGCCGTGCGCGACACGATGAATGCGATCGGTCTGTGCGCCGCCCTTCTCGAAGAACGCGATCCCGAAGCGATCTTCGCCGTGCTCACCGCCGACCATCTCATCCGGCCCGACAGCGCCTTTCAGCAGTCGCTCGACACCGGGTTTCGCCTTGTCGAGGACGATTCCAGCCGACTGGTCACCTTCGCCATCACCGCGAGCTATCCGGCGACGGCGTACGGCTATGTCGAGCGCGGTGAGCCGATCGCCGGCTTCGACAGCGCCTTCCTGGCCAAGCAGTTCCGCGAGAAGCCCGACGAAGAGACGGCGAAGAAGTACCTCGCCTCGGGGAACTTCGGCTGGAACTCGGGGATGTTCATCTTCTCGGCCGCCACCTACATGAACTGCCTGAAGCGCTTCAAGAAGGCGTCGTTCGACGGCCTGCGCGAGATCGCGAGCAACTGGAACACCGATCGCCGCCAGGAAGTGCTCAAGAAGGTCTATCCGCAGCTTCCGAAGATCAGCGTCGACTATGCGGTGATGGAGCCGGCCGGCGACGCCGACGATCTGCAGGTCTGCATCGTGGACATGCCGGTGGAGTGGCTGGACGTGGGAAGCTGGCCCACCTTCGCGCAGGCGCTCGAGGCGGACGGCGACGGCAATCGCATCTACTGCCCCACTGATCCGACGCTGCTGGATGTGAAGGACTCAATCATCGTCAGCGAGGTGCCCGGCCACACGATCGCCCTGGTGGGCTGCACGGAGATGATCGTGGTGCACACGGGCGATGCCACGCTCATCTGCCCCGTCTCCGAAGCGCAGCGCGTCAAGGATCTGGCAAGCGCCGTCGACGAGCACTTGCGCTGAGGGCCTGCTGCCGCACCATGCGCTACCTCGCGATCGATCTCGGCGACAGGCGCACGGGCGTGGCGCTCGGCGACGACATCATCGGGCTCGTCTCGCCGCTGCGCGTGGTCGAGGAGCAGGATCGACCG
>CAZZPX010000352.1:0-4304 GCA_964655955.1 uncultured Phycisphaerales bacterium
GGAGACGTGCGTGGCGTGGTCGGAGAGACTCGAAGAGTCATGGACGGTGAGGCGACCCTGGAAGTCGACGTGATTGGCGTAAGCGTAGCCGCCGTCGTACACGAGCACGGTGACGCCGGACCCGTCCAGTCCGTACGGCGCCGCCTGCACCTCATTCACCTGCGTAATCACGCGGTTGCTGTTGTTCAGCTCGGCGAACTTGGGCAGCGGCGGCTCGATGTAGAGGACTGAGTCGTCTTCGGCCAGGGCGCTGACGGCGGACTTGGCGAGATGCGCCACCAGGCCGTTCACCGACTCGAGCGTATCAATCACCTCGCCGCCGAGTTGCCGCACCAGGTCGGCGCCGGCTTGCAGCGACTCATCGGCGTGGAAGAGCAGATACACAGCGATCCGCGGGTCGTCGCTCTCCGCATCGCTGACGATCGCATACGCGGGCAGTGGGCCGCCCTGCAGTTGCGCGTGCAGCTTATACGGGGCGTGGAAGGGCACGACGCTGCGCAGTGCCGAGACTTTGGACGCGGCATCGGCATCAGCGTCGCGCAGTGAGGCGATGTAGGCGTGCTGACCGAGATAGCTGGTCAGTTCCACGCCCGCCAGTGCAAGTTCGGCACGAGCCGATTCCGAGAGCGGGCCGTCAAACTGGACCACGACATGCGTGGTCTCGCCCGTCGCCAGCCTGTCCAGGCTGCGGGCGACCTGGGCGCGGGTCTGGGTCGGCGTGCTGATGATGCCGGTGCGCAGCTCGACGTCCGCGGTCGCGGCGCCGGCGGCGACCAGCAGGGTCAGGGCGGCCAACCGTCCTGCTCGCAAGGGTAGTCCTCTCATTCTCTCATTCCTCGTGGCGTAGAAGGGATAGGTGAAGCGGGTGATTCGACACGCATGTCCGCCGAACGGCGGCAAGGGAGTGACTCGGGAGCGGTGTCGCCGACGCAGGTGCGTCGAACCGGCGATGCTGCCGAGTCCCGCCGCGCCGAGGCGCGAACGTTGAGGTCACAGGAAACACGGTCATCGACAAGGTCGGCAGGCGAATCCCGAGAGCCGGGTCCGCGGAAGCTGTCGACCGGACACTCTAGGATGATATGAGATCATCGGTTCGGCAAGTCCGCAGATGGCGATTGACTGCACTCTTCCTGGGGGAATCGCCCACTCAAAGGACGCCCAGCGAGAAAGTCTCGTCCGGATAACCGCGCGGATCCCGGCCCAAGCCACCCGAAACCGCGACGGGTGCGCTCAGGGAAGCGCCGCTGTCGCCGCAATCGGTTCGGCCACGAGATCGTATCCATCGCTGTCGATGATTGTGCAGCGGACGAGTTTGCCGGGCGCGAGCGGGCGCGGGCAGCGCACGTGCGTCACCGAGTCGACCTGCGGGGCCTGGTGGTAGCAGCGGCCGACGTGCAGATAGACGGGGTCGGAGGCGTCATCGTCGTCGTCGGCCTGCCCGCGCGGCTGGTCGATCAGCACGTCGAACTGCGGCGCCTCCGCGGCGCCTTCGCCGTCGTCGCCCAGGCCGCCGCGCCCCAGTGAAGCGAGGTACTCGTTCTGCTCGAAGACCACGCGCTGCTGCAGGCTCATGATCTCGTCATAGCGGCGTTGCTTGACCTCGTCGGGAACAACGAGGGCGCGCTCCTCTTCGAGCCTGGCCGCGGGCGTGCCGGGCTCGGGCGAGAACTTGAACACGCCGAGCATGTCGAAGCCGAAGTCCTCGATGAACTCGAGCAACTCTTCGTGCTGTTTCTCAGTTTCGCCCGGGAAGCCGGTGATAAAGGTCGTGCGCAGCGCCACGCCGGGGATGCGCTCGCGCAGCTTGCCCAGAAGTTGCTCGATGAGCGCTCGCGAGGTGTAGCGTCGCATGGACATGAGAACCGGGTCGCTGATGTGCTGCAGCGGCATGTCGATGTACTTGACGACGTGCGGCAGGTCGGCGATCGCTTCGATCATCTCCTCGGTGAAGCAGGAGGGGTAGGCGTACATGAGGCGCAGCCAGGCCCCGCCGTTCGCCTCGGCGGCGTCGTTCAGTTCGCGCAGCATGCCGGCAAGTCCCGCGGCGTAGTGGGTGTCCTCGCCGTAGCTCGTTGTGTCCTGGCCGATGAGGTTGAGTTCGAAGGCGCCATCGGCGAAGAGTTCGCGCGCCTCGCTGAGCAGGGCGGGAACGGGCTTGCTGCGCATCTTGCCGCGAATGCTGGGAATCGTGCAGAAGGTGCAGTTCTGGTTGCATCCTTCCGAGACGCGCAGGTAGGCGTAGTGGCGGGGCGTCAGCCGCAGGCGCGAGGCGTCCGACTCGAAGTAGCCGAGCCCCTGCGTGCCCCGCCGGCCGTTGATCGTCAGCCCGACCGTGTTCATGCCGCGCTTCTTCGCGGCGGCCAGGGCGTTGGGGGCGACCCAATAGCTGGGCAGCTTCGCGTGCGCCTCGCCAACGAAGAGTTCCTCGCGCCTGGGCGCCGCCCCCGCTCCCAGCACCGCCTCGACGATGTGGTCGCGGTCGAAGACTCCGATCAGCGCGTCGATGTCCGGGCACCACCGGAGCATCTCCTCCTTGTGCCGTTGGACGAGGCATCCCGCGACGACCAGCCGCTTGCCCTGGCGCCGCTTCTTCCTGGCCGCCTCGCGAATGACCGCCAGCGACTCCTCCTTGGCCTCTTCAAGAAAGCCGCAGGTATTGATGACGATGGCGTCCGCCTCGTCGTGGTCGTCGGTGGGAATCACGCCGTCCTCGGCGAGCAGACCGAGCATCTTCTCCGAGTCGACGAGATTCTTGGGGCAGCCAAGGCTGACAAAGGCGACCTTGCGCGTCGCAGCTTGAGGTTCGGCTGAGGGGCTGTGGGACATCGGGGCGATTGTAGGCGGAGGACCGCTGTGCGGCCGGGACGATCGCTGAGGATCAGCCGATGCTCGTCGGCTCGCCCCACCCCTCCAGGCCATGCCGGACGATCAGCCCCGTCTCCAGATAGATGACCTGTTCACAGATGTTGGTGGCGTGGTCGGCGATGCGCTCGAGGTCCGTGCTGACTGCGATCAGCGACAAAGCGAACTCGATGTCCAGTTCGCCCTCGGCGAGCTTCCCCTCGGTCTGGCGCACGATCTGCTTCTTGAACTCGTCGACGGCGTCGTCGGCGTGCAGCACCAGCCGGGCCAGCTTCGTGTCACGCTCCTCCAGCGACCGGGTGCAATCCCGCACCATCGCCACGACGCTGTTGGCCATGACGCGGAAGACGGGGGGAGGCGTCGAGGAGAGCGTGCTGAAGCTCTCCACCTCCTGGGCGATGTTGACCGCGCAGTCCGCGATCCGCTCCAGTTCGTTGTTCGTCTTGACGATCGTGAGGATCTCGCGAACCTCACGCTCGCTCATCTTGCGCATCAGCCCGAGGAGCCTGACGGCGGCGTGCTCGATCTGCACGTCAACGCGATCCACCTCGTCATCGGCGGCGACGATGGTGGGGGCCCGTTCGGCGTCGGCCTCGAAGAGCACCTCGATCGCGTCCTCCAGCAGGTCCTGGACGCGGCGACCCTGGACGATGATCTCGTCGCCAAGGCGTTTCAGTTCGGTGGTGAATTCGTCGGGCGGTGTGGACATCGCGACTTGCTACCCAGGCAACGCACGATAGCACGCCGGGCGCCACCCGCCAAGATGCCGGCGCCTGCGACCTGCCCCGCCACGGCCGGATTGGGCAAATGGGCCGCGCTTCGCGACGGCGGTGTCGCCTGCTCCAGCCGCACCTTTGATACAGTGAGATGCAGCGAAACCCCACGCCCTTTGGCCCCGCCTGGAGACGCGCCGATGCCCTTCGATATCGAACTGGTTCACGCCCGTCAGATCCTCGATTCGCGCGGCAACCCCACCGTGGAAGTGGAAGTTGCCCTCTCCGGCGGGGCGATCGGCAGAGCCGCCGTCCCCTCCGGCGCTTCGACCGGCGAGAACGAGGCCGTCGAACTCCGCGACGGCGACAAGAGCGTCTACAACGGCAAGAGCGTCTATAACGCCGTCAACAACGTCACACAGCACATCGCCCCCGAGATCCTCGGCATGGACGTCCGCGAACAGGAGGAACTCGACTCCATCATGCGCGAGATCGACGGCACGCCCACCAAGAGCAAGCTGGGGGCGAACGCGATCCTCGGCGTCTCCATGGCCGTCGCCAAGGCCGCCGCCGAGGCGACCGACCTGCCCCTGTACCGCTACCTGGGCGGCAGCGGGGCCAAGGTGCTTCCCGTCCCCATGATGAACATCCTCAACGGCGGCAAACACGCCGACAACACCGTCGACTTCCAGGAGTTCATGATCCAGCCGTGGGGCTTCGAGGACTTCG
>CAZZPX010000353.1:0-4291 GCA_964655955.1 uncultured Phycisphaerales bacterium
CGCGGCGAGGAAGCTGCGGAAGTTGCCGATGTGGGCGTAGTCGTAGACGGTCGGGCCGCAGGTGTAGAAGGTGACCCGCGGGGGGGAGAGCGGCGTGAAGTCCTCGACGTTCTTCGTCAGCGTGTTGTACAGGTGCAGCGTCATGCGGGCAGGATAGCCGCTTGCGGCGTAGCGGGCGTTCGGGGGTGAGTACGCCTGGGGATTGCCAGGAGAAGCGTCGCGAAGACGCAAGCCGTGTGGAGCCGCACGCGGCGTCAGACGCGCACCTGCTTCCACCCGCCGTGCATGAAGCGCGCCAGGAAGAAGCCCGAGCGGATGACGATCTCCCCGCACAGCGCCAGCCACACGCCGATGAGCCCGTAGCCCATCTCGTAGCCGATGATGTACGCCGCCGGCAGGCGAATGAGGTAGGTGCTCG
This sequence comes from uncultured Phycisphaerales bacterium, assembly GCA_964655955.1. Classification (GTDB taxonomy): domain Bacteria; phylum Planctomycetota; class Phycisphaerae; order Phycisphaerales; family JAGLTS01; genus CAZZPX01. The sequence goes on from CAZZPX010000353.1 coordinate 419, forward strand.
ACCAGGTGATGATCATGGCCCACTTGGTGTCGCCGGCTCCGCGCATGCCGGTGCGCAGCACCATCGCCAGGGCGAAGTTGACCTGGATGACGCCGCAGATCAGCAGCAGCGTCGGCGCCAGTTCGAGGTGCAGCGGGTCGTCGCTGATCAGCAGCGTGAGCTGTTTGCCCCAGACGACGAAGACGACGCCAGCCAGCGACATGAAAACCATGGCGATCCCCGAGCAGACGATCATGCCCCTGGTCGCCATGCGCGGATTGCCCGCGCCGAGGAATTGGCCGGCGAGCGTCGAGGCGGCGATGCCGATCGCGAAGCCGGGCAGGAAGCTGAACGCTTCCCACTGGACGGCGATGATGTGCGCGCCCATGAGTCCCTCGCGGGAGGACTCGGCGAGGTTGAAGGCCTGGGCTTGCGCCTGGCTGATCATGCCGACCACGCCGATGATCAGGATGTTGCCCACCCACATGCCGATTCCCTCAAGGAAACTGGGCACGCCGAGCCGGGTGATGCGCCAGATCATGCGCAGGTCGACGGCGAGCGCCCAGAGGTGCAGGCGCAGATCCTTGATGCCCACGATCATGATGCCAAGGATGAGCAGGGCCCCCGCGACGCGGGAGATGGCGGTGCCGGCAGCGATGCCTTCGACGCCCATCGTGCCGGGCGAGACGAAGGTGTGCCCGAAGAAGGTGACGACGGCGCCGGAGAGCCACCAGCTCACGACGATGTTGACGATGTTCACCACGATCATGACGTAGAAGGGCTTGGTGGTTTCGCCCGCTCCGTGCAGGGCCATGATGCCGATGAAGGTGAAGGCGTTGAAGGGCGCGCCGAGCGAAATGACGCGGATGTACTGCACGCAGGCGAGGCTGGCGTCATCGCTGAGCCCGCCGATCCGCGCCAGGAGCGGCGCCATGAGCCACAGTGCGACGGCGATGACGACGCCCCAGACGGCGGCGAAGATGACGGCCTGCCCCAGGCCGTGCGCTGCTTCCTTCAGCCTGCCCCCGCCCAGCGCGCGGGCGATGATCGCCTGCGCCCCGATGCCGACGGCGGAGACGGCGATGCCGATGAACCAGCCCACGTAGCTGCCGATTCCCACGCCGTCCAGCGCCGCGGTCGCCCCTTCGGGCAGGTTGCCGGTGAGCATCTTGTCGACGAGGCCTACGACCGCGGCGAGAAGGTGCTCGAGGAAGACGGGCGTCGCCAGCAGGATGATCGCCTGCATCAGGGTCTTGCCGGCGAGCTTGCCGGAGCGGATCTGGCCGTCGGCGCTGAGCAGGTCGTCAGAGGCTTCCAGGACGCCGGCGACCTCGGTGTCGGGTGGGGGATTGCTTTCGAGATTGGGCCGCTCCGCGCCAGGCATGGGTCAGGGATTGTAGAGAAGGGGCGTGCGGTGCGTTCGCGGCGCGCAAACGCGCCGATCGTGTGCCCGACGCGGTTCGAGTCTGCCCGCCGAGCCTGTACCATGGGGGCCGTCCCGTGCCCCGGACGCACGGCTGCAGGTCATCATTCAGACTCACACATGAAGGAGACGCCTATGCCGCGCGTCGTGCACTTCGAGATCCACGCGGAAGACCCCGAGCGTGCCGCCCGCTTCTACACCAGCGTGTTCGGCTGGGACATCCAGAAGTGGGAAGGCCCTGCCGACTACTGGCTGGTCAAGACCGGGCCGAAGGAGGAGCCGGGCATCGACGGCGGCATCCACCGCCGCCAGGGCACGATCGACGGCACAGCGGTCATCGCCTACGTCTGCACCATCGAGGTGGATGATGTGGAGGCGTATCGCGACAAGGCGACGGCGGCGGGGGCGGCCATCGCCGTGCCGAAGATGCCCATTCCCACCGTCGGCTGGCTGGTGTATCTCAAGGACACCGAGGGAAACATCTTCGGCATCTTCCAGCCCGACGAGAAGGCGGCGTGAGCGGGGCGGGGGAGGGCTGAAGCGCTGCGGCGTTCCCCGATACGCCTCCGGTCGCAGCATTTCCGCCGCTCGGTCGTTCGACTCGCAGTGAGGAGAATCGACATGCAGAGATTCCCGCAGATGCAGCCGCACCTGGCGATCGCAGCACTGGCGACGTTGTGTGTGGCGGCGGCGCCGGGCGCGCGGCAGCATGTTCCCCCGCCGCCTGAGCGGATCGATCATCCGTCCCGGCCGCAGTGGCCGACGTGGAAGCGTGAGGCGCACGCCCTGTCGCTCGTCAAGGATGAGCAGGTGCTGTGGCGCTTCAATTACGACCCGCAGCAGGGCAAGCCCTCCTTCCATCCGCTCGCCATGCCGGGCGGCGAACCGATGACCGCGTTCGGCCCCGCGGATCATCCCTGGCATCGCGGCCTGTGGTTCAGTTGGAAGTACCTGAACGGCGTGAACTATTGGGAGGAAGATCGCACGACGGGCAGGGCGGACGGCGCCACTACCTGGAGCGGGGTTGACATCACGACGAGCCAGGACGGCGAGGCGGAGTTGCGGATGGCCTTGAGCTACGCTCCGCAGGGCGGCGACGCGGTGCTGAAGGAAGATCGACGCATCGTCACGACGCCGCCGGGAGCGGACGGCAGCTTCGCCCTCGATTGGTCCTCGACCTTCATCGCGCTCAAGAGCGATGTCGTCTTCGAGCGCACGCCGCTGCCCGATGAACCGGGCGGACAGGCGTGGGGCGGCTACGCGGGCCTGTCGCTGCGCTTCGCACTCGACATGCAGGAGCGCCACGTCGAGAGTACGGATGGCCCGGCCAGCTTCAACGCCGAGAACCGTCATCGCGGCAAGGCCAGGGCGATGGACTACAGCGGCAAGTTCGCCGCGAATCCCAACGTCACGGGCGTCGCCATCTTCGATCATCCCGAGAATCTCAATGCGCCCACGCCCTGGTATGTCATCAAGTCGGAGGTGATGTCGTTCTTCACACCGGCGGTGATCTGCTACGGGCCGCACACGCTCCCCGCGGGTGAGTCGCTGACGTTGCGCTATCGCGTGTACGTGCATCCGGGCCGGTGGGACGCAGCGAAACTGCGGGAAGAGTGGGAGGCGTACCTCGAGGCGGTCAAGCAGCGCGAACGCGAGGAGAAGCCATGAAGCACGCAAGCAGACGCGACTTTCTCAAAACCGGCGCCGCGGCGGCAAGCGCGCTCGCGTTTCCCGCGATCGTGCCCAGCAGCGTCTTCGGGCGGAACGCCCCGAGCAACCGCATTCACCTGGCGGGACTGGGCGTGGGCGGGCGGGGCAACGCCGTCCTCGCCGGATTTCTGCAGCTTCCCGATCAGCGCATCCTCGCCGTCTGCGATCCGTACAAGGACCGGCGCGAGCGCACCGCCGCCTCCGTGAACCGGCAGAGCGGCGGCGACATCTGCACGCCGTACGAAGACTTCCGCGATGTGCTTTCCCGCGATGACATCGATGCGGCGATCATCTGCAGTTGCGATCACTGGCACGTGCCCCTGGCGCTGCACGCGGTGCGCGCCGGGCTCGACGTCTACGTCGAGAAGCCGCTCGGCGTCAGCCTCGCCTGGGAATGGGAACTGCGCAAAGCGGTGCGCCGCTGCGAGCGCGTGTTCCAGTACGGCACGCAGCAGCGCTCCATGTGGTGGTTCCGTCACGCCTGCGAACTGGTGCGCAACGGCTATATCGGCGAATTGGAGCGCATGGACGTGTGGAGCCCCGACGTCTCCGATGACTGGGACGACTTCACCGTCCCGCGCTCCGGCAGGACCGATGTCCAGCCCGTGCCCGAGGGGTTCAATTACGATCTTTGGCTTGGCCCGGCGAAGGAGATGCCCTACAACGAGGATCGCTGCCGGCGCGAAGGTTCGTTCCATATCTACGACTACGGCATCGGCTTTATCGCGGGGTGGGGCGCGCATCCGCTGACCGACATGGTG
>CAZZPX010000354.1:0-4286 GCA_964655955.1 uncultured Phycisphaerales bacterium
GTCGAGCACGAAGCGCTGCATCATGCCGTTGCGCAGCACGACGAACATGATGCGATGCGTCTCCTCGACGTTCTCGAGCGTGCGTTCGTGCACCGCCTTGACATCCTCGAGCGTCACGACATCGGTGCCGTCGATGCTGAGGATGATGTCCTTCTCGCGCAGGCCTGCGTTCTGGGCGTTGCCGGGCCACTTCGTGCCGTAGACGTACACGCCCTGCTCGCGATGGAAGTAGAGATCCTCGTTGCCGAAACGATTGATCTCCTTAACGGTGAGGTCCCAGCGCGGCAGCTCCAGTTCCTCCCCTTCGACGTCTCCCTTCTCGGTCGGCACGACGGTGAGCGTCAACTCCTCGTCATGGCGGCGAATCGTGAACTTCGCCTCCTCGTCCTTGGGAAGCAGGCCGAACAGGCGCCGCAGCGCCGGCAGGTCCTCTTCCGTGACGCCGGCGATCGGCTCGCCGTTCACCGCGAGGATGCGATCGAGCGGCCGCAGCCCGGCGCGGCGGGCGGGGCTCTCGAGGTCCGTATCCGCGACCAGCACGCCCTCGCTGCCTTCGAAGTACGTATCGCGATTGAAGTCGCGCAGCGGCTGCAGCTTCAGCCCCAGCCAGCTCCAGTTGACCTTGCCGTACTCCTGCATCTGTTCCACGAGCACCCTGATGGTGTCGGCGGGGATGGCGAAGCCCATGTTGTCTGCCGAGCCTCCCATGCCGCGAGCGTTGATGCCGATGATCTCGCCGTCAGTGTTGACGAGCGGCCCGCCGGAGTTGCCCGGGTTGATCGCGGCGTCGGTCTGGATCCACAGGCTGTACTCGCTGATCTCGGGCAGGTACCGGCGCGTGCAGGAGACGATGCCGATCGAAACGCTGCGGTTCAAGCCCCAAGGCGCTCCCATGGCCATGACGAAGTCGCCTTCCTGCAGGGCGTTGGAATCGCCGAGGCTGGCAAAGGGCAGCGCCTCGCCTTCATCCAGCTTCAGTTGCAGCAGGGCCAAATCGGTGGTCTGATCGCTGCCGACCACGTCCGCGTCGAAGTGCCGCCCGTCGGAGAGCAGGCAGCGCACCTCGATCGCCTTGTCGATGACGTGCCAGTTGGTGAGCACGAGACCGGCTGCGGAGATCGCCACACCGCTCCCCGAGACCGTCTGCGCTTCCTTCTCGCCTGCTTCCAGCGTCTCGCGCACGCAGCGGATGTACACTACGGCTGGGAAGACTCGGCCTTTCGCCTCGCGCACGATCTCGCGGAAGTCAGCGACGACCGCCTCTTCCTGGGCAACCGCGAGAGGCGCGACCAGCACCGTCAGGCACGGCAGCAGCAACAAGGCCAGCGCTCGACTCCAGCCTGACCGGACCCCTCGCTCGTTCCGCGGTTTCTGCATCAGGAGTATCCCTCGTCGATCGGAGCGCGATGGCCCCGCGCCCGAAGCGCCCGGACGCGCTGAGGACCACCCACGCACAGTTTGACGTATTCCGAGGCGGCTGTGTTCGACCTCTCGCGGAAATGACGCTCGAAATCATCGCCTTTGCGCCGCGGGTCGGACGGATCGGCTGCGTCACGCCGCCTGCTGAAGGAACTCGACGGCCCAGGGCGGGGTCGCCGCGCGCCAGGTCCGCAGGCGCCGCTCCTTCGCCGCGTAGTACAGCGCCATCGCGCCCTGGCAGGCGACGCCGAACACGATCACGCCCCCATACAGGCCGAGCATCGCGACCCACATGATGCGTCCCAGCCCGCTGAGGCCCATATCGGGGTTCTGTTCGAGAAACGTCGCGGTCTGCTCGGAGAAGCCCATCGTCGCCGGATCACTCACGAGCGTCCGGACCAGCCCGAGCGAGCCGTAGGCGATGACGAGCAGCCCCAGGCAAAGCTGGTTCCACATGAGCATGCGCCCTGCTCCGGGCCGGGCGGCCCGCAGGCCCGAGGCCCCGCGCAACTCGACCACGCCCAGGCCGGCGAGGAGCACGGCTGCGATGAGATGCTCGACCCCGAAGAGCGCCAGAAGCAAGCTGCCGGACGCACACAGAAGCAGGAACGTGCCGCTGACGCTGGCCACGGCCGCACCGCGGCGGAGCGGCCGCTGGGACTGGCGCGCGGTGCGGATCGCCGCGATCTGCGTCTCACTGAGCGCGACCGCAGCGTGGTCGGGGACGATCCGCCCGGCGATGTGGTCCGATAGCTGGCTGTCACGCGGCTCGTGCATGAACCCGTATCGGCTGGTCGGCCATGACAATTGCGTCTCCGGCAGGCGCGAAGCGGACGTGATCCGGCGAACTGTGTACGGCGCTGCCGGCTTAGAATGCCGCCGTGACTCCTGCGTCCCCCGTCTCCGCCGCTCGCGGCGCTTTGTCCCTCTTCGCCGCGCTGGCGCTGCTGCTCCTCAGCGCCGCGGTGCTGTGCGCCCATGGCGAAGGCGGCCGCGACGTCTGGCCCTACCGCCTGGCGTTCGTCGTCGAAGCGACGCTCACGGCGGGGGGACTCGCGGGGACCTACCTGCTCGCAGCCCTTGGCTTCGGCAGGCTGCTGCGCCGGTCGCTGCGCGGCGCTGCCCACCCCTGGCTGCTGCAATTCGCGCTCGGCTGCGCCCTGCTGCTGTCGCTCTCGCACGTGCTCGCCGCGCTGGGGCCGCTCACCAACGCCTGGGTCGCGCGGGGCATCCTGGCGGTCGGCGTCATCCTGCTGCTCGATCAACTCCGCGCCAGCGACCTGCGCCTGCACACGCTCAGCGCGGCGGCCTCGCCCTGGCTGCTGCTTGCCGTGCCCGCCTCCGCACTGCTCCTGACCAGCGCGAGTTCGCTGCCCGGCTGGCTCTGGGCCTCCGAAGCGCATGGCTACGATGTGCTCGAGTATCACCTGCAGCTTCCCGCGGAGTGGCTGCGCGAGGGACGGCTCGCGGGCCTCGAACACAACGTCTACAGCTTCCTTCCCAACTTCATGGAGGCGGCGTACCTGCACCTCGCCTCTACGGCCGGATCAACGCACGCGGGAGACGGGCTGGCGGTGCGCGCGGCGCAGTTCCTGCATGCGGAAATGGCGCTCATCGCGGTCGTCCTCCTCGCACGCCTGTCCGGTGTGTGGCTGCGCGGGCTGCGCCAGGGCGCAACGAATGAACCACACGCGTCGGGCACCTGGCCGAGTGTCGGCCCGCTTGCCGCGGCACTGCTCGCCGTCCCCTGGGTGATCATCGTCGGCTCGATGGCGTACAACGAGATGGCGCTCGTGCTGCTCTTCGCGGCTGCGACGCTGGCGATTGCGGAGCGCAATTTGTCTAGCCGCGCACGCTGTGTGCTGCCGGCCCTGCTCCTCGGCGCCGCATGCGGCTGCAAGCTGACCGCTCTCTTCCTCGCGGCCCTGCCCCTGGCGCTCGCTGCGTTGTTCTTCCTGCCGCTGCGATCGCTTCTGCGCAATCTGCCGCCTGCGCTGGCGGTCTTTATCTTGCCGCTGCTGCCTTACTTCGCCCGCAACCTGCACGACACGGGCAATCCGATCTTCCCCTTCGCGCCGTCGCTCCTGGGCACGGGACACTGGACGAGCGAGCAGGCGCAGCGCTGGCAGCAGGGCCACCACTTCGAAGGCTCGTTGGCGGAGTGGTTCGCGGCGGTTTGGGAGCGCGGCATTGGGCACTCGCAGTGGTCGTTCTTCTTTGCGCTCGTGCTGCTCGCGGCACTGATGTCGCTCTGGAAGCGAAGGACTCGCTTCGCGGCCCTGCTTGCCCTGGGGATGCTGATCATGCAACTTGTCGCCTGGTCGCTGCTGACGCACGTGCAGGCTCGCTTCCTCCTGCCGAGCCTCGTGCCCGCGGCATTGCTCACGGGCCTGGCGCTGGTCGCCCTTCCACAGACGACGTGCCGCGCGACACAGCGGCTGTACGCAGCCGCCGCCTGCCTGCCCGCGCTGCTTCTGACGCTGCATGCGGCCACGATCTACGCCCAGCAGCGCGGCGGCGAACCGGCGGAAATGCTCAATCCCGCTGCGTACGACTTCGTCACCGGCGAAGCCTACCGACAGGATCCGGCGCTGTTGCGCGAGCGCGGGCCCAGTCCGCAGTACTACGTGAATATCGCCCTGTCCGCCGATTCACTCGTGTATCTCGTCGGCGGCGCCACGCCGCTCTACTACTCCCGGCCGGTGCTCTACCACACGACCTGGGACGCTTCGCCGCTCGGCCTGCTCCGGCGCGAGCATGGCGAGGACTTCGCCGTTATCGCGCGCGGCCTGCGCAAGCGCGGCGTCACGCACCTGCTCATAGACCTGGGAGAACTGTCGCGCCTACAAAGAGACGGCTAGTACGAT
>CAZZPX010000355.1:0-4284 GCA_964655955.1 uncultured Phycisphaerales bacterium
TGAGCATGATGATGGGCATGATCGACGCCTTCTCGATGACCCTCACGCTGAACGCCGATGGCACGGCGACGGGCGAGATGGGCATGGGCGGCGACTCGCAGGACGCCACGGGCACCTGGACGATCAACGGCGATCAGGTGTCGGTCACCTTGGCTGCGGAAGGCGAAGAGCCCGAGACGATGAGCGGGACGCTCAGCGGCGACACGCTCAAATTCGACCCGCCGGAAGAAGAAGACGTGCCCTTCGACCTCGTCTTCACGCGCACGTCCAAGTGATGCTGTCCTGACGTCGCGCCCGCGCTACCAGCCATCCGGCGCTTCGGCGGCGCACTTCAATACGCGCCGCTGGGCGCTGCTCAGGGCGTAGCGCTGCAATTCGCTCCAGCGCACCCACTGCCCGGGCGGTTCGGCGGTGCAGCCGCATAGCCGGTAGACCGTGAACTCCGCGGCGCGATGCGTCGTCGGATGGGCGAAGGCAAGCAGCTTGCGCAGGCGTCCGCCGCGCGCGCGGATGAGCGCTGCGCGCACGGCTGCGGCGGCGATCGGCGCCTCGCTCTCGAGCGTCGGCGCCTGCCACATGCCCGCCCACATCCCCGCCGCGGGACGCTGCTGCAAGCGCACAGCGTCGCCGCGGATGAGCAGCAGCGACGCGCAGTAGAGCGTGTGTCGCCGGGGCGCACGCCTGGGAAGCGGAATCTCCTCCTGCAGACCTTTCTTGCGCGCCTCGCATCGCCGTGAGAGCGGACAGCGTCCGCACCTGGGCGCTGCGGGCGTGCAGATGAGCGCGCCGAGTTCCATGAGGCCCTCGTTGAAGGTCGCGGGGTCGGACGCCGTGGCGACCAGCTCGCCGGCCCGGCGCCAGGCCCATTTGGCGGAGCCGTTCGCGTCGGGCGCTTCGGCGCGCGCTTCGAGGCGCGACAGCACGCGTGCGATGTTGCCGTCCACGATCGGCTCCGCCTCGCCGAAGACCAGCGAGGCGATCGCGCCGGCCGTGTACGGCCCGACCCCCGCCAGGCGGCGCAGCGAATTCACGTCGCGCGGCACGCGACCGCCGTGCTCCGCCGCGATCTGCCGCGCCGCGCGCTGCAGATTCCGCGCGCGGTTGTAATAGCCAAGGCCCGACCACAGCGCCAGGACGTCCGCTTCAGCCGCGGTTGCCAGGGCGGTGAGCGTGGGAAACCGCGCCAGGAACGCGTCGTACTTCTCCAGGACGCGCGCGACCTGCGTCTGCTGCAGCATCGCTTCAGAGACGAGGGCTGCGTACGGATCGCGCCGCGCTGTGCCGGGCGACGCGGCGTCTGCGGGCCTGCGCCAGGGAAGCGCTCGCGCGTGCTGCGTGAACCAGTCGCAGACGGCGTCGGCGATGGCGTGGTCGCGGCGCGTCACAGCTCCGCCAGCGCCTCGCGCACGCGCTTGCGCAGCCGTTTCCACGGCACATCCACTTCCTTGTTGACCGTCACCCAGCGGCCGTTGATCAGCAGACACGTCACGCCGGGCAAGGCGAAGAGGCGAGCGGCGATCGGGTTCTTCTCCGCCTGCGAGCGTTCGAGGAAGCTGAGGGGGCGATCGCTGAGCGGCTGGTCCACCCACACCTTGACCGCGTTGGGGTTGGGCGTCGCCTCGAACTCGATCACCTGGTAGGGCATGCGACGATTCTAGGTTCGCGCTGCGGCGCGTGGGGGAGTCGTCGACACAGGCAGTCGCTCGCCGCGGCGGGGCCGTATGATGGGCGCGTCACCGGGCGAGGTCGAATCTCGCCCCTGCGAGCGGAGGCGATGCCATGTTTGAGGAACTCGATGGCGTTGTGGCGGAGATCCGGGCGGCGGAGGATCCGCACGTGGCCGCCCGCGCCTGGGGCAAGGCGCAGAAGAGTCTGCTCAAGAGCAAGGCGGACAAGTCGCACCTGGCGCAGGTCATCATGGGGCGCGATCTGGAAGAACTGGTGCGGCTAATACAGCACCTGCGGGCCGGCGGCGCGGGCAAGCCGCCCGAGGAAGCGCCGCCCTCCGCCGAGGCGGGCGACGTCAATCACGCGACGCTGCGCGCGGCGATGCGCGCGTTTCGCAAGAGGCTCAAGCTGACGCGCCTCGACGATGAGAGCCGTATCAACGTCAGCCCCATCACCGCCGGCCGCAAGTCCGAGATCGACGCCATTCAGCCGCCGCACGAGTATCCGCGCGAGGTATGGCAGGAGCTGGTGCGGCGTGGCGAACTGCGCGATGCGGGGCGCGGGTTCTACGAGCTTGTCGAGCACGCCTGATCTCGCTTCGGGCCCTTCCTCACTGTCAGGAACGCGATGTTTCGTGCCGTCGAACTCGATCAGAAGGTGAAGCGCTCCGTCTTCGAGGCGCAGGCGCCGCTGCTGCGCGAGCGGCTGATCGAGGCACAGAATCGGCTGCGGCGGGCGGACTTCTCGGTGATGATCGTGATCTCGGGCGACGATCGCCGCGGCTGCAATGAGGGGATCAACACGCTCTACGAGTGGATGGATCCCAAGTTCCTCGAGACCAACGCCTTTACTTCGCCCAGCGAAGAGGAGCGCGAGCGCCCGCGCTTCTGGCGCTACTGGCGCGTCCTGCCTCCCAAGGGGCGGATCGGCATCTTCACCACCGCCTGGGCGCACCACGCGATCGTGCGGCGGCTGGACGGCACGAACGACGATGTGCAGTTCGAACGCTCGATCGCCCGCATCCGCCACTTCGAGCGCATGCTGGAGGCGGACGGCACCCTCATCGTCAAGTTCTGGCTGCACCTGCCGCACCACGAGTTTCGCGCGCGTTTCGAGGAGGCGAAGAAGGACCCCAGCAAGGCGTGGCGGCTGGGATCGCTCGATTCGGGCATCCACGAGGACTACGGCCGGAGCCTGCCCATCATCGAACGCGTGTTGCGCCTGACCAGCACCGCCGAAGCGCCGTGGCATCTCGTGGAAAGCACGGATCCGCGGTTCCGGCATCTGACGATCGGCGAGACGCTGCTCTCGGCACTGACGCGGCGGCTGGATGAACCGCAGCAGCCGCAGCGGGCGGCGAGCGCCGAGCCGCTCCTCGCCGCGGGCCCCCAGCGCACCACGATTCTCGAGACGATCGACCTGGGCAAGCCGGTCGAGGCGGGGGCCTACGACAAGAAGCTGCGGGAGCGCCAGGCGAAGCTCTTCAAGCTCTCGCGCGCGGCGCAGGAGCAGGGGCTCTCCACGGTGATGGTCTTCGAGGGATGGGACGCTGCGGGAAAGGGCGGCATCATCCGCCGCATGATCAAGCCCATGGACGCCCGCTACTACCGCGTCATTCCCATCAGTGCGCCGACCGAGGAGGAGCTGCGCTACCACTACATGTGGCGCTTCTGGCGACACCTGCCCCGGGCCGGGCACATGGTGATCTTCGACCGCAGTTGGTACGGCCGGGTGCTGGTCGAGCGCGTGGAGAATCTCGCCGACGAAGCGGAATGGATGCGCGCCTACGCCGAGATCAACGGCTTCGAGGAGATGCTGCACGAACACGGCGTACTGCTGCTCAAGTTCTGGATCCACATTGACAAGGATGAGCAACTGCGCCGCTTCGAAGAGCGGGAGAACACGCCCTTCAAGCGCTACAAGATGAGCGAGGACGACTGGCGCAATCGCGAACGCTGGAGCGATTACGAACTCGCCGCCAACGACATGATCCAGCGCACCAGCACGCAGTACGCGCCCTGGCATCTGGTCGCGGGCAACGACAAGCGGTATGCCCGCCTGGAGGTGCTCAAGCACCTCGGTCAGGCGCTGGAGTCGCGGCTCTGAGGGATGCGGGCCACCTGTTTCGGGGGAGGGCGAATCTGCGAAATCAGCGCTGACGCGCGGCGCAGCCGATGTAGAATTGCGTGTTGCGGCGTGCGGGGTTGCGGACTCATGCCTCGCTCGGCCGCGACAGCGGTGCAACAGCATGCGGAGGCAAGACATGAAACGAATCGCGTTTGGCGGGATGCTCCTGGCAGTGACGCTCATCCTCGGCTGCTCGACGGTGCGCTCGCTGCACCCGATCGGCGAGCCGCTCGCGGAGGCGTCGAAGAGTGAATTGGGCGAGGTGCTGGACGGCGTCTGGCTGGCGGGGGAGGGCGTGGTGCACATGAAGGCGATCGGCCCCAGCATGCTCCGCATTGCCTGGACGGAGTGGAAGCAGGATCGTTACGTGCTGCACCAGACGGATGTCCAACTCACGCTCGACGACGACCTGCCCTATGTCAACATCGTCGATCCCGCCTCGAGCGGGAGCGCTCCGGAGTATTTCTTCGCCCGCGCCACGGTGGGCGG
>CAZZPX010000356.1:0-4275 GCA_964655955.1 uncultured Phycisphaerales bacterium
ACGTGCCCGTCGAGCGCGTGGCGGACATCGCGATCGACGTCGTCGCCCAGACGCCGGACAACTGGTGGATGAGCCGCATGTCGGCGGATCAGCGCGCGGCCTTGACCAGCGAGCAGGTGCAGGCCTTGAACACCGCGAGCGTCTCCATCAGCTACCTGACGCTGGATCAGCGGTCGCAACTCACGACGTCGCAGGTTGAGTCCATCAGTTACAAGGACACGCGCTACCTGCCCACCGAGCGGGTGGCGGAAGTGCCGACGGAGACGATCTCGCAGATCCCGGACAACTGGTGGATGAGCCGCATGTCGGTGGAGCAGCGGGGGGCGCTGACGACGGCCCAGGTGCAGGCGCTCGACACGGCAAACGTCTCGATCAAGTACCTGACCGACGACCAGCGCACACAGCTCTCGACGCCGCAACTCGCCTCGATCGGGTACCAGGACACGCGCTATGTGCCGGCGGAGCGCGTGGCGGAAGTGCCGACGGAGACGATCGCGCAGATTCCCGACGACTGGTGGATGAGCCGCATGTCGGCCGACCAGCGCGCCGCCCTGTCAACGGCCCAGGTGCAGTCCGTCAACACCTCCAGCGTCTCGATCAAGTACCTGACTACGGCTCAGCGTTCGCAGCTCACCACGGCGCAGCTCACGTCGATCAGCTACCGGGACACGCGCTACGTGCCGGTGGAGCGCATGGCGGACGTTGCCCCCGAGACCATCGCCGCCATTCCCGATAGTTGGTGGTGGAGTCGGCTGAATAACCAGCAGGTGCAGGCGCTCAGCCAGTCTCAGGTCCTGGCGATCAGCGACGCTTCGTACGACCTGATCGATTCGCGTCTGACGGATCAGCAGCGCGCCTGGCGCGAGACGGCCCTGGCGGGAATGACGGATGACGGATGATCCATGACGAATGTCAGACTGACTCGGCCGGGCGAATCAAACGCTTCGTCGTTGGGCATTCGTCATTCAGTCATTTCCTGGCGATCCGCCCGCGTTCGATCTGCGGGAACTGCACCTCCAGCCACAACGTGTCCTCCCGCAGGCTCAGCTTCGCCTCGGTCATGCCCGCCGGGATGAGCATCGTGTCGCCGCGCGCGAAGTCGACACTGGCCGCCCCGGGCAGTTCGATGGTTCCCGCGCCCTCCAGCACCAGCCACACGACCGGATCGCTGTAAGGAATCTCCTGGGCGTACCCTTCACTCATGCGGATGCGTTCGAGGCGGAAGTGTTCCGTGCTCAGCAGTTTGCTCACGGAGCTGAACGCCGCCGCCATGTGACTCTTCTTCTCCTCCCAGCGCGTGTCGGTTGGCGTAAGATCCACGCACTGCAGCGCCTGCTCGAGGTGAATCTCGCGATCCGTCCTGCCCCAGTCGTAAATGCGAAAGGTCGTATCACTCGGCGTCTGCACTTCCGCCACCAGCACGCCCGCGCCCAAGGCATGGCAGGTGCCCGCGGGCAGGTAGTGACATGTGCCCGGCCGCGCCTCGATCGCTGCCAGCACGTCGATCACCGTGCCGTTACGGATGTGCGCCTCGAACTGCTCCCGGCTGAGCGGCTCCTTGAGGCCCTTGTAGATCACCGCACCCGGTTCAGCGTCGAGGACATACCAGGCTTCGCTCTTCAGGTGCGTCCCCGGGTGCCCGCGAACGTAGTCCGCCGGCGGATGCACCTGCACCGACAGATTCTCGCGCGCGTCGAGAAATTTGACCAGGAGTGGAAACAACCCCTGCTCCGTCAGCTCGAGCCGGCCCAGGATGCGTGAGCCGTGCGCCTCAAGCGCCTGGCGCAGCGTCCTGCCGGCGAGCGGGCCGTTGACGATGCGCGTGCTCTCGCCGCCGGCGTCGGCGGGCATGTCGGCAAGCTCCCAGGATTCGCCGATGCGCGCGTCGGCATTTCCCGGAAGTCGCTTGCCGAGCCGCTCCAGTCGCCGCCCGCCCCAGACTTTTTCCTTGAAGATCGGCTCAAACTTGAGGGGATAGAGTTGCATCGCGTCCTCCGTCACTTTCCGCATGGTAGCCTGCTGCCTTCCTCAGCGAGCGACACGATGATTCGAGCACACATCGCCGGCAAGACGCACTGGGTCAAACAGACGGAGCACGCCCGCGCCGCCGCCGACATCGCTGTAGCCTGGGCCGATCCGCAACGTCCCCGGTTCGAGCAGGAGTTGCTCGTCGAGGCGACGCTGCATCATGACGACGGCTGGGCCTCGGTCGAATCCACCCAGCCGCCGCCCCGCCACTGGAGCGCGCTCGACTTCCTCGAACTCGAGGGCGGCAGGAAGAGCGAGATCTGGTTGCGCGGCGTGGCGCTCGCGGAGGCGCGTCATCCCTACGTCGGTTTGCTCGTCGCCCTGCACGCGCATCGCCTGACCGCCGAACACGACGACCGCTCTGCCGAAGACCAGCAGCGACTCCGCCTTCTCGACGCACGCGCCGCGGCGCTGCGCGAGCGCCTGGCGCGCGAGGAGCACGGCCCGGCGCTCCTCGACGCCGCCGGGCGCGATGTGCTGCTGCTCGGCCTCTTCGACGCGCTGCAACTCATGACCATCGGCGGATTGCCGCGCACCGGCGAAGTCTGTGCCGAGCAGTGCTTCGCGCTGGAATGGCGCGAGAAGTCTGTCACGGTCACGCCCTGGCCGTTCGATCGCGACGTGGTCGAGCTGCGCTGCGCCACGGTCGACGGCGAGACACTCACCTGGTCGCTCGTCAGCGATGCAGGCGACGTGCCGGGCTGACAGCGAGTCCACAGCGGGACAAGTCATGCATATGCCGGGGCAAAGCGAGTCCGCGAGCGCCGCCTCGGGCACTTCCGCCGCGCCCCCCAAAAGACACAGGCGCCCGCCTTCCGGCGGGCACCTGTCAACTCGCACTGTGCGGTGCGAGCAATCCACTCCCGTCCCCGTGGACACCCTGGGTTGAACGATCAGGCAAGCGCGGGCTTGCCGCTGCGGCTCTGCAGCATGGCGGGCAGACGAACCGCCTGGTAGACCGCCGCCACACCGACCAGCGTGTAGACGATCTTGGCGAGGATCGCGGTCGAGCCGCCGAAGAGCGCCGCGACGAGGTCGAATTCCGCCACGCCCCACAGACCCCAGTTCAGCCCGCCCACGACCAGAAGCACGATGGAGAGAATGTCAAGAAGTTTCATGATGCCTTTCCTTTCGCCGCACGATGCTGAGGGCGGTGTGCGGCGGTTTGCAATGACTTGGTGAAGAATCCAGTAGCGAGACTTGTCGCCGCGCCGTCTCAGTTCTGCGGCAGGATGACGCTGTCGATGACGTGAATCACGCCGTTTGCCGCGTCGATGTCGTTGGCGATGATGGTGGCGCCGTCGACGGTCAGCTTGCCGTCAACGATGTCGATGACGACGCTGCCGCCCTGTGCGGTGGTGGCGCTGCCGGCGCGGACCGCGTCACGGGCGTAGACCCGGCCGGGCACGACGTGATAGGTGAGCACCGCGACGAGCTTGTCCTTGTTCTCCGGCTTGAGCAAAGTCTCGACGGTGCCGGCGGGAAGCTTCGCGAAGGCGTCATCAGTGGGGGCGAAGACGGTGATCGGGCCGTCGCCCGTGAGCACGCCGACCAGGCCCGCGGCCTTGGCGGCGCTGAGCAGTGTGTTGAACATGCCGGCCTCCTGCGCGACGTTGACCACGTTCTTGGCAGAGGGAAGCAGGACGCTGTCCACGACGTGAATCACGCCGTTTGCCGCCTGGATGTCGGCGGAGAGAACCTTGGCGTCGCCCACGCGCACATCGCCACGCTTCGTGCTGAAACTGACGCGCTGGCCCTCCAGCGTCTCCACGCCGCTGAGGCGCGTGACCTTGCCGGCTTCGTACGAGCCGCTGGCGACGTGGAAGAGCAGGATGGAGCGCAGCTTGTCCCTGTTCTCCGGCTTGAGCAGCGTCTCGACCGTGCCGGCCGGCAGTTTGGCGAAGGCCTCGTTGGTGGGGGCGAAGACGGTGAAGGGCCCGTCGCCACGCAACGCCTCGACCAGGCCCGCCGCCTGGATCGCTGTCGCCAGCGTGCTCAGCGACTGCGTCGAGAGTGCGGCGTCGATAATGTCAGGACCGGCGGACTCCATGCTCAGGTTGACGCGATCGTCGCCGCTGGCGCAGGTGCCCGCGGCCTCGACCATGGCGTTCGTCGTGGAGCACGTCTTGCCGGACGCGTCGACGCTGGCATTGGACTTGGACCAGCCGCAGCCGTCCCCGGCGAAAGCGGGACTGGCGGCGAAACCGAGACCGAGCGTGAGAAGATGCAGCTTGTTCATGAGTGAAA
>CAZZPX010000357.1:0-4271 GCA_964655955.1 uncultured Phycisphaerales bacterium
GAATACGGCAAGAGGCTGGGCGATGCAGCGGCCCTGGAGGGCGTCTACGGCCGCATTGGAGACTTCTTTAAGCAGCGCTGCCCCGGCTGGACGGGGTACATCTTCACGGGCAACCTCGATCTCGCGAAGCGGGTGGGCCTGCGGGCCAGCGAGCGGGCGATCTTCCACAACAGCACGCTGGAATGCCGCCTGCTGCGTTACGAACTCTACGCCGGTCCTTCTCCAGCTTGACGGATCGGGACGTGTCCCGTGTGTTAAGTTGGGCAGATTTGGCGGCAGCGTCTCCGGCTACCTGTTCGGGGTAGGATGCGCCGATGCGGATCGCCCTGGCACACGACTGGCTCGTCGGGATGCGCGGAGGGGAGCGCGTGCTCGAGCGGATCGCGCGCATCGCCCAGCGGCACAGCAGCGAGCCCGTCTCCCTCTACACCATGGTTGCCGACGGCTCATCGCACGGCGAGGCGCTCGACGCGTGCCGCATCGTCACTTCGCCCCTGCAGCGGCTTCCGGGGGCGGCGGGTCCGCTGCGCCGCTGGTATCTGCCGCTCTACCCCTGGGCGGTGGGTCGACTGCAGGTTCCGCGCTGCGATCTGCTCATCAGCACGAGCAGCGCCGCGATCAAGGGCATCGCGCCGCCGCCGGGCGCGCTGCACATCTGTTACTGCCACAGCCCGGCCCGGTACATCTGGTCGCGCCCGCAGCAGTACGGCCGAGGGATTAAGCGACTCGGTCTGCGCCTGGTACGCGCGCCCTTCCGCCGCTGGGATCGGCGCACCTGCGGCACCGTCGACCACTTTCTCGCCAACTCCAGCTACACCGCAGGGCAGATCGCGGAGTATTTCGGCCGCGAGAGCACCGTGCTGCACCCGCCCGTGCGCACCGACTTCTTTAAGCCCGATCCGACGATCGAGCGCACCGATGCGCTGATCATGGTGTCGGCTCTCGAGCCGTACAAGCGCGTGGACCTGGCGATTGAAGCGGCGAATCGCCTGCACCTGCCGCTGTTCGTCGCGGGGCACGGCTCGCAGTACGCCCGCTTGTGCCGCCTCGCCGGGCCGACGGTGACGCTGCTCGGCCGCGTCGATGACGACATGGTGCGCGATCTTTGCTGCATGGCGCGAGCGTTCGTGTTTCCGGCGCTGGAGGACTTCGGCATCGCGCCCGTCGAGGCGATGGCCTGCGGCACGCCGATCGTGGCGCTGCGCGCGGGCGGTGCGCTCGACACGGTCAACGACACGACGGGCGTCTTCTTCGAGGAGCAGTCCTGCGAAGCGCTGATGCAGGCGCTGGACCGCCTCAACGACATGCGCTTCGACCACGTCGCGATCCGCGCGCATGCCGAGCGCTTCGGCGAGCGCCTCTTTGACGCTCGTTTCGAGCGCCTGCTGGAGCAGGTGCTGCCGACAGGGGCCGCGGCCGCGCCCGTGTCGCTGAGCGCGCCGGCGACGATCGGTGTGGGCGGGCGGGCGGCGGCGGCTCAGTCGAGTTCGTGAGACTGCTCCCCGAGGAAGACCAGCGAGCGGGCTTCGGGGCGGTTGTTGCGGGCGGCCTTGATCTCGCATATGTACAGATCCGCCTCCGGTTCGAGGTCGAGGTGGCGGACGAGTTCGCAATCGAGGCAGGCGATGGCGCGGGAAAGCAGCGGTGAGCCGGTGACCGCCGTCTCCACGCCCACGCACTCCAGGTTCTCATCGCCGAAGAACTCGGTCTTGAAGCGGCGTGTGAGGTAGCGATTCTCCGAACAAAGGACGGAGACGGCGAAGGCGTGGCTGTCGCGGATCAGGGGCGTGATGCGCATGCCCTTGGGCATGGCGACGCTGATGAGCGGCGGATGCAACCCCACCTGCTGCACCCATTTGACGAGAACCCCCGCGTGCACGCCGTCAAATGCGGCGGTCACGATGTAGAGCCCGGCAGGGATGCGGCTGAGCGCCCGTGCGACTTCGTTGCGTCCTTGCTCACTCATCGTTGGGGCAGCGTAGCTGACATTTTCGGACTGCGAAACCCGGGCCTGCGGCAGACAGCGGCGGTCGTCGCGCGTCGCGCGAGGTATTTCGCCGATCCTGCCCGGATTCGGCTTGCAGTGTGGGGCATCGTGGGGTAGATTCCCATGATCGACCACCGAGGACCTCATGCGTGCTATTCACGGGCGAGTACGAGCACACGATCGATGCGAAGAACCGGCTGGCGATCCCCGCCGACATTCGCGGCCGGCTCGACCCGGAGAAGGACGGCGAGGCGTTCTACGTCCTGCTGGGCCCCGACTGCATCCTCTGGCTCTACCCCGACCGCTACTTCGAGTCGCTGGTGCGGACGCTGGATCAGGCCTTGCTCGGCGACGAGAACCTGCTCGAGTACGAGCAGCTCACCTTCCCCATGGCGCGGCGGCTCGAAGTGGATTCGACCGGCAGAATCAGGCTTCCCGACATGCTCCTCAAGCGCGCCCGGCTCAGGCAGCAGGTGACGCTGATCGGCGTGCGGGATCACCTGGAGGTGCGGGATACAGAGCAGTGGCAAGTCGACCTGGAGCAGCGGCTCGCCAACCAGAGCGCCATCCTCATGAAGGCGCGACAGAGACTCGCGGAGCGGGAGAAGGATCGCGCGGACTGATCGCGCAGCCGTCCGGTTCTCTAATCGGTTCCGGAACGGTTTGACACGGATGTTGTTCGTTGTTGGCGCCAGAGGCCTTCGGCCTCGGGGAGCATCGAAAGGACTCGACCGGCAACCGCACTCGGTCGCGCGACAACCAGGGGCACGCACGGACGCGTGTTTCCGGTTCTCGCAACGGCACACACGCATGCCCTAGACCAGAGCCGGACGCTCCCTCAACCAAACCACCCGCGGGACGGGCAACCGTCTGGCGGGCTTTTTCTTGCCCCCACCACCACTGTGGCCATCTGCACGGGGACGACGGGATCCCAGGCGGGCAGGGACGGGTTCTCGGTCGCGGCTCACTGGCACGGCACGCGACGCCCCTCACTGAGGGGTGTCGCGGCGGATTCTCCACGATTCTCGTTGCTGGTGTCCAGAATGGGAGCATTCTGTACTTGTACGCGTGTGTGGTTCGCAGGGCGTGGCGAGTTCCCGTCCGAGGGAGGACCGTCACATAACAAGATTGGGGATGATCTCTGAACAAGTTGCGAACAAGGCGTGGCAACGTAGCTGTCGCGGCAATCGCCGTCTGCTGCATATCTCTCGCCGGTGTCCCGGCGTGGGGTCAACTGTTCACCGTGGAGGATCGCGAGCTTGCCTCGTACGATCCAACAGAGGGGGTGCCCGGTTACGATGAGTTGCCTGTTTGGGAGGCTACCGTTGCGGCCGGGCCCACTCATGTCGTGACAGCGTTTAACTTGAACACCCTGCATGCCCGGGATCTGGCGTATGCAGTTCTCGACCGGAGCACCGGCGTGTGGTTCGATGGCATCGTTCCGCCCGGCGACGGGGACCTTAATCAGGAGATCGACCCCGTCCTTGCCTACGACGGTGTGGCGGATCGATTCCTGCTTGTGCAACTCAACGCCACGCTGAACAGCGTGGAGGCAAGGACATACGACGCCTCCCTTGACATCTGGGGAAGCTGGACACCCGTGTATACGTCACCGATCGGCCTGGACAAGCCATGGATTACGCCCGGGGAAGTGTACTCTGGCATTCCTGACCAGCAGGAGTTCTACGCGATTATGCAGGAATCCACCGGTGGGTCTCACAAGCTCTCATTTGCGCGATCAGTGGACGGGGGTGCCACGCGGTTCGGTGATGAGGTCAGGGTTGATGATGAGATCGTCTACGGTCGATTCACCTTCATCACGTGTCACGATGATCGAAATGTCTATGTCTCGTTCGTGGGTGAAAACGACCAATCGGAGTTGGGGGCTCTCATCCTGGAAGGTGTGGATGATGATTCCGTTCCGGGCCAGCCGGCCATCAGCTTTGACTACCTCAAGACCGAGTACGGCGTTCCGCCTCCCCCTCCCGGTGACGGCGGTTTCGGTGGCGATAGCTTCGGTATTCCCATGTCAAGGCCGATATTCATTCCACTGCACCGAAGCAGTTTGCAGGAGTACTTGCCGGGAAACTTGTGGCAGGTGATCCATGGCGTGCAGATCGCTGCCGATCCAACCGATCCGGATGTGCTCTACGTTGTATATGCGGATACGGAGTCCGACACGAGCAACGATGTGAATATCTACTTCCAGGTTGTGTCGAGGCAACCGCTGTATCCCAATGGCTGGGCACTTGGCCCGCGCACCAAGATCAACGATGATGAAGAT
>CAZZPX010000358.1:0-4269 GCA_964655955.1 uncultured Phycisphaerales bacterium
CGCCCTCGCCTCGGCCGCCTCCGCGCAGCTCTACACGCTCTTTGATCTTGGCGATCTGCCGGGCGGCGCGGACTACAGCGAGGCGTACGGCATCAACAACGCCGGCTACATCGCGGGACTGAGCGAGGACTCCACTGGCAACTCCCACGCGGTGCGCTGGACGCCGTCCCTCGCCATGCTCAACCTCGGCGATCTGCCGGGGGGCACTGACCTGAGCGCTGCAGCGGCCATCAGCGATAACGGCTTCATCGCCGGCCGCAGCTCCGCGTCGACGGGCACGCGCGCCTTTCGCTGGGACACATCCGGCACGATGATCGACCTGGGCGACCTGCCCGGCGGTGTCGACCAGAGCGCCGCGACTGGCGTCAACAACGCTGGCTACGTCTCCGGCTACAGCAGCGCCGTGGTCGGGACGCGCGCCTTCCGCTGGGATCCCAACAACGGCGTCATGACGGACCTGGGCGATCTGCCGGGCGGCGGCGATCAGAGTGCCGGGCACGACATCAACAGCAGCGGCAACGTCGTCGGCGTCGCCGACGCCGCCACCGGCCAGCGCGCCTTCCTCTGGGAGTCGTCCAACGGCGTGATGACGGACCTCGGCGACTTGCCGGGCGGCAACGACAGCAGCACCGCCTTCGCCATGAACAACTCCAACTTCGTCGTCGGCATCAGCGACGTGGCCGGCGGAGCGCACGCCTTCATCTGGGATCCCGGCAACGGCTCCATGACGGACCTCGGCGATCTGGCCGGCGGGGCCAACTTGAGCCTGGCCCACGGCATCAACTCCTTCAATCATGTCGTCGGACACAGCTTCACCACATCCGGCTTTGCCTCATTCCTCTGGACGCAGAGCGGCGGCATGATCAATCTCAACAACCATCTCGACAGCAGCGGCAACGGCTGGCTCCTGCAGAAGACGTTCGGCATCAACGATGCCGGCGAGATCGTTGGCCTGGGCATCAACCCCAACGGCGTCGTGCACGGATTCCTGCTGCGGCCGGTGCCCGCGCCGGGAAGCGTGGCGCTCACCGCATTCGGAGCAGCGCTCGCCGCCTGCCGCCGACGCACGCTCACAACATGAACGATCCGCTTCTCATTAGCCCCCGGCGACTCGCCGGGGGCTAACGTGCGCAGGCGTCGCGTTCTTGCTTCACCTGGTCTTCCGGTGATTCCCCCCTCTTCTGCCCCCGGCGACTCGCCGGGGGCTAGTGTGTCTCGAAGCGCTGCGCCGGGTCCTGGTCGTAGAAGCGGCTGAACTCCTCGTACAACTCCGGGTGTGCCTCGCGCAACTCATGCGGCTCTTCGAAGAACGACTCGGTCACCACGGCGAAGAACTCCGCGGGCGCTTCCGCCCCGTAGGGATCGATGAACGTCGGCAGGCCCCGCCGCACCGCCCGCTGCAGCTTCTTGTATTCCCGCGACAGCACCTCGGCCCAGCGCTTCGCCGCCCGGGAGTCGTGGTGAATGGGCGAGCCGTTCGTTGTGCCGTCCTCGCTGTCGAGCTGATGGGCGAATTCATGTAAGACGACGTTGCTGCCGTCGCTGATGTCGTGGGCGTCGCGGATGACGTCGTCCCAGGAGAGCACAATGATGCCGTGGTCCCACGACTCGCCGAGGCGGCGCATGACGCCTTCCGTGACGCTGCCATCGGGATTGTGCTCCTTGTCCGGGGCTTGGTATTCGCTCGGGTAAACCAGCACCGAGCGCAGGCTGCGGTAATACCCGCCGGGGTGATTCAGCAGCAGCAGGCAGGCCTGGGCGGCGATGGTGAGGCGGATCTCGTCGGTCATTTCGATCCCGCCGCACCCCTCAAAGTACTTCTCGTCGAGAAAGACCCGCACGTGGTCGCAGAGGCGATCCTGCTCCGCGTCGGTGAGCAGGTGAAAGTAGCGCACCTTGCGCTTGATGAGCGTGCGCCACTCCGCGGGGAAGGGCTGGCGAAGGAGCTTCTTGCGACGGTGCTTGCGCAGCAGGCCGAACATGCGGCGGCGTCTCCTGGGGGTGATTTTAGGTTGCTCAAGGGGGCCGAGTCTGCCGCGTGGCCGGGTCCGCTACACTTGCCGTGTGTCGAAACCGAGGCGGAAAATGAGGCCGCGGCCCTCGGCGAAGGTGAAGCCGGCGCCAATCGCGGCGCCGCCGCCCGATCTGCGCGACGGACCTCTGCTGTGCATCCTGCACGCGGCCGCGGACTACGGGTATCTGATCATCGACAAGCCTGCAGGGGTGCTCTCCGTGCCGGGGCGCGGGGAAGAGAAGCGAGATTCGATCTCCTTTCGTGTGCGACAAGTCTTTCCGCAGGCGAGCGGCCCGATTTCAGTTCATCGTCTCGACATGGAGACCTCTGGCCTGCTCGTCATGGCGCTGCACGCCCGGGCGCACCGGGGGTTGTCTCGGCAATTCGAAGCGCGCAAGACGGGCAAGAGCTATGTGGCGGTGCTGGGAGGCATCGTCGAGGCTGATGAGGGCGCCGTCGATCTTCCCCTCTTCGTCGACTGGCCCAATCGGCCGCGGCAAAGAGTGGATTACGAGAACGGCAAGCCCAGCCGCACGCTCTACCGCGTGCTGCAGCGCGACGAGCGCTCGACGCGCGTGGAGTTTCGCCCGGTGACGGGGCGCACGCATCAATTGCGCGTGCACGCCGCCGCCCCGCGCGAGATCGGCGGGCTGGGCTGCCCGATCCTCGGCGATACGCTGTATGGCGACCCGCAGAGCTCGCCGCGCCTGCTCCTGCATGCGGCTCACCTGTCGTTCTTTGAGCCTGTGACCGGCGAGTGGGTGAAGTTCGACAGTCCGCCGCCGTTCTGAAAGAGGGTGTGTGCGATGGACACGCCGGTGCTGCACGCGATTCTGAACATGCTCGACGAGGCCGGCGTCTCGTACACCCATCTCGAGCACGAGCCGACGCGCACCAGCGAGGACTCGGCCCGCGTCCGCGGCATGCCGCAGCGCGTGGGCGGCAAGGCGCTGTGCATCAAGGCGGGGTCGGACCGCTTCGTGCTGGTCGTGGTCAGCGCCTCACTGAAGCTCAAATCGAGCAGGCTGCGCAAGGCGCTGGGCGAGAGCCGCATGCGCTTCGCCACGGAAGCAGAGCTGCTGGAGTTGACGGGCCTCGTTCCCGGCAGCGTCCCGCCCTTCGGCGAGCCGATCTTGCCCTTGCCGCTCTACGTCGACGAGACGGTGCTGGCGAACGACAAGATCGCCTTCAACGCCGGTTCGCTGACGCACTCGGTGATTCTCGGTATCGAGGACTACAAGCGCCTGGCGAAGATCGAGAAGATCGTCGACGTCGGACGCGATGGGTAGCGCCGGGTCGATCGACACGCGACTTCGTCGCACTACTTGCTGCTCGGGATGCGGACGCAGCGCGCCAGGTACGACGCGAGCTGCGCCTCAGACAACTGCGGATACGCCTCGTGCAGACCCAGAGTGATCGTGCGAACGTAGCTCTCGGACGGCGGGGCAGAGGAGATCGGCGCATCAGCGGTGAAAGTGAGTATCGCCTCGCCCTCGCGCTCGCCGAGGTGCAGCACCCGCCGATACCACCCGCCGTCGAGCAGGCCGGGCGGCAGGTCGCAGAACTCGCCCGGCCGCAGCGCTTCGATCGTGCGGGCGAGCGCATCGCGCACCGCGGCGCGCCCGACCGCGTGCGGATCGCCGTCATTCTCCTGGAGAAAGACGTCGACGAACTGCTCGAACGTGATGCGGTAGAGGCGGCAGAGCGAGCCGCCCTGGAGCGCCTCAGCGGGCGTTCGCGGGGGCGTCGCCCGTGCGCCCGGCGCGATGAGGAATGCCGCCCCGCCGCCCCAGCGCGAGGAGTGCCGGCCGAAGCGAAGTTCCCACGCCGCCAGATGGGCTGCCGATGCGCTTGGCGGCGAAGCATCGAGCGCTCCGATCTGCTCGCCCATCCCGTCCGGCAGCGGCCCCCCGCGCAAGTAGGCGTAGAAGCGCTCCGCCCGCAGGTTCGAGCCGTAGCAGGCGTACCAGAGAGGCGTCGGCGGATCAGGCATGTCGACAGGATAGCGAGCCGCGTCGTAACACCACAGACCGGCAACTCCGTACGAAGCGACGCGATTCATCGCGCTTCTTGGCGACTGTGCGCCTCACCCCTCACCCCATGTGCTTCACGATCGCCTCGCCGAACTCGCTGCACTTCAGCAGCGTCGCGCCTTCCATCAGGCGTTCGAAGTCGTACGTCACCGTCTTCGCCTTGATGGCGCCGGCGACGCCCTGGTTCACCAGGTCCGCCGCCTCGGTCCAGCCCAGGTAACG
>CAZZPX010000359.1:0-4262 GCA_964655955.1 uncultured Phycisphaerales bacterium
CCGCCTGCGCGGGCATGACGGATCTGCTGCTACGTTCGAGCACAACTCGCTCTAGGTGCGGCTCCTGCCTCCGCGGGCGCCCGGGCAGCCGGCGCGCCGACGAGGAGAAGCAGTGCGGGCGGCGTCGATCCGCCAGGCGCGTCGCGGGACCCGGCGAGCCTGCCGGATGTGTTCGGAACATCCCTTCTTGCGGCTTTGTCGCGGCCTTCCCTACCATTTGTCGGTACCACCACGAGACACCCCCCCGAAATCGGCATCCCACAAGGAGGAGCACCAATGCACCCACTGACCTACGCCGCGACACTGTTCGCGCTCGCCGCCACCACCGCCACCGCCCAGCCGGCCGACGTCAAGCCGCTCACCATCGGCGACGAGGCGCCGCGGATCGACATCTCCCACTGGCTCAAGGGCGAGCAGGTCGATGAACTGGAAGACGGGCAGGTCTATGTCATCGAGTTCTGGGCGACGTGGTGCGGGCCCTGCCGCGCCTCCATGCCCCACCTCAGCGAACTGCAGAAGCAGTACGGCGATGAGGTGAAGATCATCGGCATCAGCGACGAGGCGCTCCCGACCGTCGTCGGCTTCCTCACCCGGGAGGACGGCGATCAGCTCTGGTATGACAAGATCAACTACACGCTCACCACCGACCCCGACAGATCGGTCATGACCGACTACTTCCGCGCGGCGGGACAGCGGGGGATTCCGACGGCGTTTATCGTCGGCGGTGAGGGCCACGTCGAGTGGATCGGGCACCCGATGCGCATGGACGAGCCGCTCGCCGCCGTCGTCGCCGGCAACTGGGACAGGGCCGCCTTCAAGGCCGAGTTTGAAGCGCAGATGGAGGCGGAGCGCATTCGGCAGGAGTTCTCGCTGCAACTGCGCCAGGCGCGCCAGCAGGAAGACTGGCAGCGCGTCGCCGACCTGCTGGAGGAGGCGATTGCGCGCGACGAGGAGCAGTTCGGCTATCTGCGGACGGAGCAGGCGCTGACCCTGATCACGAAGCTCGACCAGGCGGACAAGGGGGTCGACCTGCTGCGCGAGCGGGCCGAGGCGCACTGGGACGACGCCATGCAGCTCAACGCGATCGCCTGGAGCCTCGTCGACGACACCGGCATCAGCGACCGC
Source organism: uncultured Phycisphaerales bacterium (assembly GCA_964655955.1). GTDB lineage: Bacteria > Planctomycetota > Phycisphaerae > Phycisphaerales > JAGLTS01 > CAZZPX01. The sequence continues at coordinate 1,126 of CAZZPX010000359.1, forward strand.
GACGTGCTCAAGTTCGCCATGAAGGTCGCCGAGCGGGCCGCCAAGCTCACCGATGAGCAGGACGCGGCGATTCTCGACACGCTGGCCCGCGTGCACTTCGAGATGGGCGACGTGCGCAAGGCGATCAAGGTCCAGGAGCAGGCCATCGAGCAGGCGGAAGCCGGCCCGATGAAGCAGCAACTTCAGGAGGTGCTCGAGCGCTACAAGGACGCCAAGTGAAGCGCGGCCCCGGCGCCGCCGCTGCGGCGCGGCGGCCGGATCGTGCTCCCCGCGCAGAGCCGGTCGGCGCAGCGTCCTGCCGCCTCGTGAAGACCGGCCCGCGCGGCGGTGACGCGCCCGCCGTGTCGCGCCTTCGCCTGCTGGGCCAGTCGCAGCCCCTGCGCGCAGCGGCTGACAAACCGACAAACCGGGACAGTCCCGGTATTTTCCGGGACAAACCGGGACAGTCCCGGTATTTTCCCGGCGTAACAACCGGGACCGTCCCGGTATTTATCCGATATCCGCCCGTTGCTGAATCTGTCGCGGCGCCTGCGCACCGGGGCACAGGCGCGGCGCCGCCGGCCAAGCGCGGGTCGTTTCTCCTCTTCCGCCCATGAAAGCCACACTCATCGCCCTCCTCGCCGGCCTCTGCTGGGGCGTCGGCGAGGCCTTCACCAAGTCCGTCCTGCACACCGGCAAGGTCGGGCCGTTCACGGCCATGGCTGTTCGCACGACCGTCGCTTTGCCAGTCATCTGGCTCGCCGCGCTCCTGGCGATGCGGCTGGGCAGCCGTCCCGAGCCGGGCGACTTTCTGCGCGCAGAGCCGGCGACGCTGGCCAAGCTCATCCTCGGCTCCGGCCTCGTCGCGGGCGCCGGCGGCATGCTGGCCTTCTACCTGGCGCTGAGCCTGGGCGACATCTCGCGCGTCAAGCCGGTGGCGTTCGCAACGACGGTCGTCGTGGCGGTGCTCGCCGGCTGGATCGTCTTCCACGACGCCCTCTCGGCGCAACGAATCATCGCCGCCCTGCTCATCGTCGCGGGGATCGTGCTGATGCTGGGCAAGTGACCAAACCGCTCACGGTCTCGCCGGCAGTTGCCGCCACTCGCACCAGCAACCGCAGAAACCAGGACAGTCCCGGTATTTGCGCGGATCGGAAAACCGGGACTGTCCCGTTATTTGCTGCTGCGAAATTGAATCTGCCACTGTGCTCATCGGCGCGGGAAGCGCGCTGATGCCGGGAATGCGACCGGGCCGCTCGCGGCCTGACGGGCGATTGCTGCCACTCGCACAACCTGGCCCGACTGCGGCAGGTCCTCATCTCGCGCGACGCTTCGATACCATGCTCGCGTGCTGCCCCGCTTTTCCAAACCTCCGTCGGCGCTGACCAGACAGGCGAAGACGGTGCGCCTGGGGCCGACGCACGTGCCCGCCCTGCTCGTCCACCCCGATTGGACCACGCCCGCGCCGACAGTCCTGTGGATGCACGGCCGGACGGTGGACAAGAGCTACGACCCGGGCCGCTATCTCCGCTGGCTGCGCAGCGGCTACGCGACGTGCGCCATCGACCTCGTGGGGCACGGCGACCGCTATGAAGCGCATTACCAGGAGCCGACGCGCACGCTCGAAGTGGTCGAGCAGACGCTGCACGAACTGGACGGCGTGGTCGAGGCGCTCACGGACTGGCCGGAAGGCGTCTTCGACAACAGTCGCCTGGCGATCGGCGGGATCTCGGCGGGCGGGATGGTGGCGCTGGCGCGCTGCTGTCAGCCGCATCCGTTTCGCTGCATCGTGGTCGAGGCGACGGCGGGCGACTGGGCCTTTCAGCGCCGCCGCACGCTCTTCGCCGAGCACATCGTCGCCCGCCTGAACCCGATCGATCACCTGGAGCACTGGTCGCAGGCGCCGCTGCAGGCGATTCACACCGAGGCGGACCAGTGGGTGCCCGAGGCGGCGATGGCGGTCTTCGTCGAGACGCTGCGCATGCTCTATCGCGAGCCCGAACTGGTGGAGTACGTGACCTATCGCACGACGGGCGCCCCGGCGGAACACGCGGGATTCGGCCGCAAGACGCGTGACGCCCGCCAGCGGCAGATCACCTTTCTCGACGCCCACCTGCGCGGCGCGTCAGCTCCGCGAGAGACCCCCTGAAAACCGCTGAAAACCGGGACATCTGAAAACCGGGACAGTCCCGGTTATTGCGCCAGAAATATCGGGAAAAATACCGAAAAATACCGGGACTGTCCCGGTTTACCGGTTTGTCCTGCGGAGGATGAAGCACGCGACGCCTACGCTCGCCGCACCAGTGTCCGCCGATCGATCTCCGCCACGAGGTCCGCCGCGTCGCTCAGCCAGCGGCGGGCGTCCTGCACATACCCCGCCGTCGGCTTCAGCTCCGGCATCTGCGCCTGGAAATAGCGGTTGAAACGCAGCATCGCCAGTTCGCGCACGTACTTCGCCGTCATCGACGCCAGCGCCACGGGCAGGTGCCGATCCTCCGCTCCGGCCGAGAAGCTGAGCGTCACCTCGTTCGTCCCCCGCCGCACGTGATACCGCGCCACGTCCGGCGCTTCAGCCACCACTTCGACATCGCACCCGGGCAGCAGCGCCGCGATCGACTCAGCGTAGTGCGTGCGCCCCCCCTGCTGGTCGATGACGATGCGCGGATGATCCGCCGGGCACTGGTCCCACACCGCGCTGACGTGCTGCATGACCAGGTCGAAACTCGTCGCCGCCTTGCTGCGCGTGCGCTGAAGCGACTCGTTCAGCTTGTCCTCCGGCAGGGCCAGACAGCGCAGGGCGAGCAGGCGCACGCCCGCGCCGTCGCAGACGTGCCGCAGGTGGTTGGCGGCGATGCGCAGCAGATCCGCCTCGTTGCCGAGCGGCAAGTCGATCGGCTCGCCGCCGTACCAGGGGGCGTCGCCGAGCACTGCGCCAAGGCGCGCGTGCAGGTTCACATCCGTCGCCGGGAAGTCGCCGAGGCAGGCCGCGATCCCGCGTTCCAGAAGCGCCAGCGGATGCTGCGTTAGGCACGAGTTGGGCAGCTTGAGTTGTTTGGAGTCGGCGATGATCACCCGCCGGCCCGCCCGCTTGCGCGTCTTGCAGACGCCCTTGCCCAGCGTCTTCCACAGGTTGGGGGCCCCGTCGCCGTCGCGCCAGT
>CAZZPX010000360.1:0-4256 GCA_964655955.1 uncultured Phycisphaerales bacterium
CCGCCAGCATCGCCAGCGGCAGGGCGATCACCACGCAGAGCGTGGTTGTAGCGAAGGCGATGAGCAGCGCGTTCACCAGGCCGTCGCGCAGCACGGGGTCGATGAACACCGAGGCCACGTGCCGCAGCGTCCACTCGCCGTCCACATCCACGAAACCGCCGCGCACCGTGAGCAGGATCGGATAGATCAAGAACACGGCAAAGATCGCTAGAAGCAGCAGCAGCAGGGCGTAGCGGCGGACGGCTCGGAGCAGCATGGCGGTGAGTGTAGCGGCGGGTGGGGGCGGTTGCAGGCGAGCCGCGGCGGCCTTCTCGGACCCGCAGATCACGTCAGGCCCCAGGCGTCGCGCGCCCTCTCCGATCATGCCGCGGTGACAATCTGCCGATGCAACGGCGGTGGTCCGACCGACGGCGAGGGGCCTTTCCGGGGACGGGGCTGCCGGCCCTGGAACTGGCCCGATTTCAACGCATTCCGCACGATACGAGGCGCACCCGATGCGATCAGTCAGCCGAGTATTGCCATCGCTCTTCTGTGGCTCCTTGCTGGCGCTCTTGCTGGCGACCGTCGCGCCTGCCGCTGCGCCCCGGGATGCTGCCGACGATGCAAACCCGACCGACCCCGGTCCCGCGACGGCGGGTGTTGAGGCCGAGGTGCCCGCGGAGGGCTTTGCGGACGAGCCGGCAATCGTCAGCACGCGTTTCTACTGGCCGAAGTTCGGCAGCGCCCGGGTGGCCGTCGAGCAGGTCGAGAACGATCAGTCGCTGCGCTACAGCATGGAGTTGTACGTCACGCCCGCCGGCGACGACCAGCAGGGGCGCGCCGTGCGGCTCGCGGCGCAGGAATTGCTCGCGATGGACGGCATCGATGTCGCCGCCATGGACGAACACGATGCGGATCGCGAGGTTCTCGAATTCAAGCTTCGGCTGGCGCCCGCCCGCTACCTGGGCTCGGACGGCTCCTACCGCGGCTGCGACAACGTTTCCGATCTCATCCAGGCGAATCTCGCCGTCTTCAGCATGAGCGATCAGCTCGACGCGGTCACGCTGCGGCGCCTGCAGCGCGAGATGACCAGCAGCACCGTCGCCCGTCAGATCAAGTCGCGCGCCCAGTGGGAGATGCTGGAGTGGGCCGGCTTCTGGAGCGGCGTCGAGCTGGCACGCGGCAAGGCCCGCACCGTCAAGCGCATGCTCCCCATGGAGGGCGGCGGCGAGGTGCAGGTCGATGTGACCTATCTCTGGCAGGGCTCCGTGCTGCGCGAGGGAACGCGCTGTGAGAAGCTCTGGCTGCGAACGCGCATCAAGGATGAGGCCTTCCGCAGGATCGCCGCTCCGATCATTCGCCGCTCCGGCATCGCGCTGCTCGACAGCGTCGAGGGCGAGCAGGTCATCACCGCCTCGATCGTCACCGACCCCTACACCTTGCTGCCGCTGGAGGTGACCGCCCAGTACAACACGGTGGTTCAGGCCGGGGAAGTGGAGCGGGCGCACGTGCTGGCGCGCAAGGCGACGTTCAGTTGGGAGAAGGGCAAGGATGTGCTCACGCACGCCGAAGGCGGCGCGAGCGAGTGAAGCGGCGCAGTCAGCGCCATAGATGCGAACGGCCCGGAGCAGTCTCATCCGCGAGGCTCCGCCGTCTCGGGCGCAGGCGGCTCGCTACACTTCGGCCATGCCGCATCTGCTCATCGAAAACGCCCGCATCTGGAGTGCCGGCCGCCCGGGATTTGCCGACTGCGCTGTCATCGCCGATGGCCAATTCACGTTCGTCGGTGACGCAGCCGATGCACCCGAGAGTGCCGGGGAGCAGCGCCTCGACTGCGGCGGGCGCGTCGTCCTGCCGGGCCTGATCGACAGCCATATCCACATGCTCGGCGGTGGGATGGGGCTCAGCACGCTCTGCCTCGCTGAGGCAACCTCGCGCGAAGATTTCGTCCGCCGTGTCGGCGAGTATGCGGCGACGCTGGCGCCCGCTGAGTGGGTGATCGGCTGGGGATGGTCGACGGAAGGATGGGCGAAGCCCGAGCAGCCGGCGAAGGAATGGCTTGATGACGTCTGCGCCGGCAGGCCCGTGTGCCTGAAGCGCATGGACTTTCACTCGGCGGTGGTGAACAGCGCGGCGCTGCGGCTGGCGGGGATCACGGCGAGCGGCCCTGCCGACCGCGAGGGCGGCGCCATCGACCGCGCTGAAGGCGGCGAGCCGACGGGCATCCTCCGCGAGAACGCCATGCGTCTCGTGCAGAAGCACATTCCCAAACCCACGATTGATGAGCAGGTTGCGGCGTTGCGGCGGGCGGAACAGCACGCCCTGGCGCACGGCATCACCGCCGTCGCTGACATCCCCTTCCTCAAGGAACTGCCCGTTTACGAAAGACTGGCGGCGGCGGGGCCGGGGATGCGCTTCTTCGTCTACCCCATCGCCCGCGACTGGGCAGCGGCGGTGGAGCAGGTGCGATCATTTCAGGGACGCGACGGCCGGCTGCGCATCGCGGGGCTCAAGACCTTCATGGACGGCAGCCTCGGCTCGCGCACGGCCTACATGCATGAGCCCTTCCTGGGCGACGGCGGTCGGCCGACCAGCAGCCGCGGCCTGCTCGCCGATGGCATCGCGAACGGCGGGCTCGAGGGGAAACTGCGGGCGGCGAAAGCGGCGGGACTTCAGCCAATGATCCACGCCATCGGCGACGCGGCGAACACGCTCCTGCTCGATGCGTACCTCGAAGCCTTTGGCGACCGCGTCGGCCAGATTCGCTGCCGCGCTGAGCATGCCCAGCACCTCGCGCACGACGACATTCCGCGCTTCGGCCTGCACGGCGTCATCGCTTCCATGCAGCCGCACCACAAGGCGGGCGAAGCGCTCTACGCCGAAGCTGTGGTGGGGAAGGAGCGCTGCGAAACGACATACGCATTCCGCTCACTGATCGATGCCGGCGCCACGGTGGCGTTCGGCTCCGACTGGCCGGTCGTGACGCTGAGCCCTTTCGTCGGGATCGACACCGCGGTGACTGGGCGCGGGCTCAACGGCGAGACATGGCAGCCGCACCAGAATGTGACGGTCGAAGAGGCGCTGCGCGGCTACACGATCGCCGGGGCGCACGCGGTGCACGCCGAGCGCGAGATCGGCCGCATCGAACCGGGCTACCGCGCCGATTTCTGCATCGTGGACCGTTCCCCGTTTGACGACGATGTCGACATCGCGCCAACGCGCGTCATCGGAACGTACGTAGACGGAAAGTGCGCCTACAGCGCCAACGTTTAGCCGCAACGCGCGGCGGAGCGCTTAGAGCCCGTACTCCCCCCAGCGCTCATCGATCTTCCGCAGCGTCGCCTCATCCATCACCGCCATCGGTGGGTAATCGCGAATGATGCGCGCCCCGACGCTCTGCTCGGGACTCTTCAGCGTGGCGTTGAAGCCGACTTTATCGTCGCGACGAACCATGTCGCGCCCCGGGTCCGCTCCTGCACAGAGATGGAAGAGTACATCCTCCGCATCATTCACGTCGACGCTCGACTCCACGGCGATGACGAAATCAATGCGCGTCTCCGCCGCCCGTTGAAGGACAAACTCAAGCACCTGGTATGAGTCGGACGCGTCATTCGCATCAAGCGCGATGAAGAGCATTCGGCCATTGGAGAAGTGGGGGATCGCCGCCGCCGTGATGCCGTGTTGCCCGATGAAATCCTGCACGACTTCAGCGCTCGCCGCCGGCCGCTCGACGAACGCCGGCTCGATCGGCACGCCGTTCAGCTCCTCACCGGTCACCTTGCGGGTGGCGTCGATGCCGATCTTGCGGCCCACGCCGACGCTGGGGGCTGCGTGATCGAGAATGTCAAGCGGCCCGTGCACCATCTCGATGTCGCGATCGAAGCGGCAGTTGGAAACCACCGCCCGCCAGACCGCCTCCATGTCGTGTACGTTCACATCGTCATCGACCACGATGATGAACTTGGTCCAGGCCATCTGCCCGGCCCCCCAGATGGAGCACATCACCCGCCGCGCCTGCAGCGAGTATGCCTTCTTGATCTTCACGAAGACGCAGTTGTGAAAGCAGCCGAACATCGGCAGGTCGTAGTCCTCGATGTCGTGCACCAGCGTGCGCAGCATGGGAAGGAAGATGCGCTCCGTCGCCTTGCCGAGGTAGTAATCCTCCTGTGGCGGCGGGCCGACAATCGTCGCGGGGAAGACGGCGCTTCGCCGATGCGTCACCGCGGTCACGTTCAGGATCGGATAGCGGTCGGGGAGCGAGTAGAAGCCGGTGTGAT
>CAZZPX010000361.1:0-3211 GCA_964655955.1 uncultured Phycisphaerales bacterium
CAGGGGCATGATCGACATGCGGGCTCCTCTTCGCGCACAACCACCTCCCGTGCACGCACGGGCGGCACTGAGCGGTTGTGTCCCAGGCAGGGGCGTCAAGCACCGGCCGCCGCCTGGAGACGGCCGGCTCCTACTGCAAAGAGAAGCCCCGCGGGCAGAGCCACCGGGCGAAGCATCAGGCTACGCGGTCAGCGCAGGCGATGCAAGCATCGAGAAGTACGCCCCCGCCGGGGCGAGCGAGCGCGGAGCGCCGGCGATGCGAGAGTGCAGATCCTCATTCTCCGTGCCAATCCAGGGATCTTCACACTGCGAGCAGCTTGGCGTCATTCCGCCGCCTGGCGGCCCTGCGTGAAGGCCTCGCTCAGCGGTACGCGCGTGACCAACTCGAAGCCGGTCCGCATGTTCGGGGAGTAGACGTACAACTGCTGCTGCGGGCTGTCGAGCACCGCCACGAATTCCTGGCTGCTGCTGCCGCCGCGCGTCGTCATCAGGCTCAGCCCCGACGCCGTCTCCGAGACCATGTCGGCGTGGGCGGGGGAGACGGGCGACTGTCCCAATTGGCTGATCAGCATTCCCGCCAGGACGAAGGCGGAGGCCCAGAGGACTGCGGCGGAGGTGTTGAGGCCACGGCTGGTGGTGTTCGTGTCGTTCTGCTGCATGGCGAGATCCTCGCGAAGGTTCGGTGTGGCGTCGGACGATCGAGCGGGGGGCGTCCGTCAGCGCGAGCTGCCCTGCTCCAGATCCGTCTTGATATCGTGCCAGATGGCGGTTTCCACGCGCTTGCGGTTCTCGCTCACCACGAGCCCGAGCACTTCCAGGTTGGTGGTGTCCAGAACGTAGATGACGTTTGTGCTCTCGCCGGAGACAGCGCCGCCGACGATGAGGTAGTCCCCCGGCCGGCGCGACTGCGCCCCGGCCTCGGGGCTGAGCGTGACGAAGGCGAGCGCCACCAGGAGGGCGGCGTTGAGGGCGATGAGACCAGGAAGCCGATGTCGTTTCATGGAAGGACTCCAGGGCAGCGCGCTTCAGCGCGCGGTTGGGCGAAGGCGAGAGGGCGTCAGTCCTGGTGCCCGCGCTTGGAGGGCGTCAGGCTGATCGCCAGCACCGCCCCCACCAGGACCGCCATGATCAGGTACGAGACCCACACCGTGGGAGGCGCGGAAGTCTTCGGCGTCGGGGCGGGATAGGTGGGCAGAGTCTCCTGCGCCGAGACGATGGCCGACGCGAGCAGCACGCCCAGCGGCGCCAGACGATGGAGCGGAAGAAGTCGTCGCATGGCACAAGGATAGCGGCGATCAGCGCGGCCGCAACGCTGCTTCATCACATTCAGATGACCCGATGCCTCCCGACGCCGCCGGGCAAAACGGCTGACTGATCGCCGCGAACTCCCTGCCCGGCACGTCCACCGTCTGCCATTTGGCGCTCCGCGGCTTCATGTGCGCCTTGTAGTCGCTCAGCCGCACCGCCCGCACGATGTACCAACGCTCGCCCTCCTGGAAGACCTCCTGGAACAGGCCATCCGGCGGCTGCGCATCGCACCAGTAGAGAAAGACGAAGAGCGCCACGAAACCTTCGCCGAAGAGATGCTCCCAGATGCTCAGGCTCTCCACATCGTCCTGCGTCACCCAGGTCTCGAGGCGCCCCACCGCCCCCGCCTTGCCGCTGCCGGTGCACTTGCGGCCCTTGACGTCGACGATGAGGTTGATGTTCTCGCCGTAGATCACGAAGTCGAAGCTCTTGAGGTTCGGCCGGGGATCGTGCCGCGGCAGCAGCGTCTTGCGGGCTTCGTCGACGGCGACGTACGGCACCCGCCTGGCACGCAGGTACGCCTCGAAGGCACGGTCGTAGTGAAACCGCCGCTGCATGATCTTCCTAGCATAACCCGAACTCAGCAAGAGGCACGGGAGATTCGGGCGATCCGGGCGGGATTGTGACCGCGCTGCACGGGGCGGCCGCGGTCCGCAAGTGACGAAGCCCGAATGCCAAGCGACGAGTGGCGGACACAGAAGGGCGTTCTTCCTGCATTCTTCTCGTCATCCGACACTTGTCATTCGTCATTCCCTTCGGGAGCCAGCACGTTCGACCGGGGAAGCGGCGCACTCCCAGCCGTGTCGATACAATTGCCCCAATGCCCCTGCTCGACGTGGCACATCTGCGCAAGACCTACTCCGGCCGGCGGGTCGTCGATGACGTCAGCTTCACCGTTGACCGCGGGGAGATTGTCGGCCTGCTCGGCCGCAACGGGGCCGGCAAGACCACCAGCTTCCGCATGGTCATGGGCATGATCGAGACGGATCCGAAGCACGGTTCGGTGCAGTTCAACGGCCGGGACGTCAGCCGGCTCGCCATGTACCAGCGGGCCCGCCTCGGCATGGGCTACCTCAGCCAGGAGCCAAGTATCTTTCAACGGCTCAGCGTCGAGAAGAACCTGACGGCGATCCTGCAGACGCGCAAGGGCAGCCGCTCCTGGCGGCGGGACAAGCTCGAGGAACTGCTCGAGCAGTTCGACCTCGCCAAGACGCGCAGACAGGCCGCGCGCACGCTTTCCGGCGGGGAGCGGCGCAAGCTCGAGATCGCCCGGGCCCTCGTCACCGATCCCAAGATGATCCTGCTCGACGAACCGTTTTCCGGCGTGGATCCGCGCACGGTCGAGAACCTCCAGGAGGAAATCCGGGCCCTGCGCGACATCCACGGCATCGCCATCCTCATCACCGACCACAACGTGCACCAGACGCTGCGCGTCTGCGACCGGGCCTACATCATCGACCAGGGAAAGATCTTCGCGGACGGCACGCCCAAGCAGATCATCAACGATCCCAACGTGCGGCGGGTGTACCTTGGGTCGCTGTTTCGCGGCGACGAATTCGACGACGGCTCGCTGCGGCGGCCGGAGGTCGTGTCAGTCGCGGGCAAGCGTGCCTCGGAGGCGACGCATGAGGGCTGACCGTACCGCCACATACCTGCTCGGTCTGGTAGCAATCGCGTCAGTCACGGGTTGCCTGGAGCGCACGATTCACGTGACGACCGAGCCTCCTGGTGCGCTGGTGCACCTCAACGACGTCGAGGTGGGTCGCACGCCGATTGAAGTGCCGTTCCACGAGTTCGGCACGTACGACGTGCGCATCGCACTGGAGGGGTACGAGCCGATTCACACGGGGGCGAAGGCGTCGGCTCCGCCCTGGGAGTGGCCGGGGCTGGATCTCGCCGCGAT
>CAZZPX010000361.1:3221-4251 GCA_964655955.1 uncultured Phycisphaerales bacterium
TCCCCTTCGAGACGCACGTGCGCTGGCACTTCGACTTGGAGGCGTCGCAGTTCGATGAGGCGGCCCTGCTCGAGCGGGCCACGCAGCGGCGCGACGCGTTCGAGACGGAGCAGGAGTAGCGCGCTGAGGCCTGAGGACTACCGTCCTCAAGGGGTTTGCCTGCGTGAACCCGCGCGCGACCGCGCGTTATCGGACGACGAAGCGACGCACAAAAACAAGCAAGGCGCTGCCGATCGGCAACGCCCTGCTGGAGGAGAGGAAGAGACGGGAAAGCATGACTTGCTTGCTGTGTCGTTCTGTCCTTCAATACGCACTCGCAAGGCCGATAGTTCTAAGACTTTTGCGAGTTCCGTGCTTTTCTCGTAGCGTGGCGGCACCAGCCCCACCTTATCCTTCCGCATACACCGGCTGGTCTTTCGCCGCTCCCGCTTTGCGGTTGAACACGAAGCTCTTGCCGACGTAATCCACCTCGATCAGGTCGCCCGGCTGGAACTCCCCGGCCAGCATCTGCCCCGCCAGCGGATTCTCGATCCGCGTCTGGATGACGCGCTTGAGCGGCCGGGCGCCGTAGGTCGGGTCGTAACCCTCCTCCGCGATCTGGCGCTGGGCGGCGTCGCTGAGCCGAAGCTCAATCTCGCGCTCCGCCAGGCGCTGCCGCAGATGCCCGAGTTGGATCTGCACGATCCGCCCGATCTCCTCGCGGCTGAGTTGATGAAAGACGATGGTCTCGTCGATGCGGTTGAGCAGTTCCGGCCGCAGCGAGCGCCGCAGATGCTCGCGCACCGCCGCGTCGATTTCCCAGTCCTCGGCGCCCTTGTTCGCCAGGTCCATCAGGGCGGTGCTGCCGATGTTTGAGGTCATCACGATGACGGTGTTCTTGAAGTTCACCGTTCTGCCGTGTCCGTCGGTCAGGCGGCCGTCATCGAGCACCTGCAGCAGGATGTTGAACACTTCCGGGTGCGCCTTCTCGATCTCGTGGTGCATGGCGACGCGGAAGGGCCTCCGGTAGACGGCTTGGGTAGGTCTCGCG
>CAZZPX010000362.1:0-4249 GCA_964655955.1 uncultured Phycisphaerales bacterium
ACCATCTCGTACAGCACGCCGTCGATGCGGTTGCGCATCTTGAACTCCTCCTCGAACGGCTCGAAGTGAATGTCCGAGGCCTTGTCGCGGATCGCTTGCATCAGGACCAGGTTCAGCAGGTGCACGACCTTGTTGTCCTCCGCCGCCTCGAGCACAGCATCGAGGTCAACGGATTCGCCCCGGCCGTCCAGGAGCGCCAGCTTCTCGTCCGAGGCGATCTCCTCGACGAGGTGCGTCACGGACTCCTGCCCCGACCCGTAGTTCTCCTTGATGTAGCGCTGCACCTGCTCCTCGTCAGCGACCACGGCGCTGATCTTGTAGCCCATGAGGAGTCGCAGGTCGTCTACCGCCCGGAAGTTGTCGGGACTGGTCATGGCGATGGTCAGGCTCTTGCTCGAGGGCTCCAGCCTGATCGGCATGACCTGGTAGGCCGTGGCGGTGGCGGGGGGGATCGCGCTGACGACCTCAGGCGTGATGTCGAAGTCGTCCAGATCCACCCAGTCCATGCCCTTCTGGCCGGCGAGCGCTTCCTTGACATCGACGCGCGACACCAACCCCATCTCGACGAGAATCTCGCCGAGCGGCACCCGCTTGCCTTCCTTCCGCAGCGTCAGTTGCTGCGCCAGCGCCTTGTGCACCTGCTCACGGGTGATACGACCCATCTTGGTCAGGGCCCGGCCGATTCTCCGACCTTTCAGCTCGGAAACGTCGATCTTGGTTGCCATTCGCGGTGCCTTTCATCGCTGGCGGCTGCGGCCTTTGCCGGTCCGGCGGGCGTCATCGAAAGGGGCTGCCGACCTGGACCGGCCCAACCGAGTACGCCTGCCATCCATAGCTTCCCAGCCTCGTGCCCCCGCCTCAATCATCTGTGCCTGATATTATGCATCAGGCACCAGGGTTTCAGGACAATGTGAGAGGCCGCAAGCCAGAGTACTGATGTGGCTATTCGTGCGGACGGCAACACCGGTTCCCTCCAAGGAGTAGGGCCCGCCGATCGGCCCGCATCGACAGCACACATCTCCTAGACTCATGCGAGTCAGATGCAGCCGGCTTGGCCGCCGCTGAAGCCAGTCTTGTCCGATTCGCCGCTTTCTTCGGACGTCGCCGGCAGTGCGGCCCCGGCGCGGCACGCTCCTCTCTATCATGCCGGATCATGAGACTGACGGTCAACGATGACGCGCTTGAGCTGCCGGCTGGAGCCACTGTACGCGATCTGTTAGCGCACCTGGGGCTTGCTGACAGACCCTGCGCGGTCGAAGTGAACCGCAGCGTCATCCCCAAGCGCGACCACGACTCCAAGGCGCTCGCCGATGGCGACCGCGTCGAAGTCGTCACACTGGTAGGAGGCGGCTGAGCCATGCCCGAAACATTCCAGATCGGCAACCGCAGCTTTGAGAGCCGGCTGATCGCCGGCACGGGCAAATACGAGTCCTACGAGGTCATGCAGCAGGCCCTCGCCGCCAGCGGTACGGAGGTTGTCACCGTCGCCGTCCGCCGCGAACGCCTCCTCGACTCGGAAGGCCGCTCCCTGCTCGACTTCCTCGATCTCGACCGGTACACGATTTTGCCCAACACGGCCGGCTGCTTCACAGCCGACGATGCGGTCCGCGTTGCCCGGCTCGGCAGGGAACTGCTCGAGCAGCTTGGCAATCCGGGCGCCTCGTGGGTAAAGCTGGAGGTGCTTGGCGACAAGAAGACGCTGCTGCCCGATCCAGTAGGCACGCTCGAAGCGCTGCGCGAACTCAAGGCAGACGGCTTCGACGTCCTCTGCTACACCAGCGACGATCCCATCATGGCTGTCCGCCTCAAGGATGCCGGCGCGACCAGCGTCATGCCCGCAGGCTCGCCGATCGGGTCCGGCCGCGGCGTGTGCAACCCGGCCGCCATCGCCATCATCCTCGAACTGCTCAAGGAAGAGGATCGCAATTACCCGGTGATCGTCGATGCGGGCGTGGGCACGGCGAGCGATGTGACCATCGCGATGGAACTGGGCAGCGACGGCGTGCTGCTCAACACCGGCATCGCCCACGCCAAGGATCCGGTGCGCATGGCCGAGGCGATGAAGCAGGCCTGCCTCGCCGGTTACCACGCCTACCGCTCCGGCCGCATTCCCAAGCGCAAGTACGCCACCGCTTCGAGCCCCTGGGAAGGCGTGATCAGCTACATCCCCGGCGAGTAAACGGCTCGGGCGGCGGTCGCTCGCGAGCGGGATCGCGCGTTCAAGCGCGGTCGGGGCAGCCATCCCCAGCCCTTGCGGCGCCGCCTCACTCCTCCGCAGCCTGGAACCAGAGCGTGAGCGTGACGGGCTCGCTCGCCGGCGCCTGCGCGCCCCAACCCAGTGCAGCGGCTTCGACCGTAGCGCTGGCGGTGAGGGTGAGCACATCGCCGCTGCGCTGCGCCTCGGTGCGTACGGCCAGGCCGTTCTCCTCGACGAGATACTCACCCGTGAACGTGATGGGTTCGCCCCCGCGCACTCCCTCCAGCGACGCGGTGAAGGTGATCTCGCCATGCGGGTCGCCGCTCCGGGCGCTCGGCTGAATCGCGGTGATGTCGATAAGCTTGATCTTGACGAGCACATCGCCTTCTCGCGACAGCCACGTCGCAGCAATCGCCTTGTCAAGGTTTGCTGGATCGTTGCGCTCCAGATGCGGAAAGGTGAGAACGCCGCGCGCCTCGTGTCGGCTGCTGTCGGCGCGCAAGTCGATGCTGACCTCTCCCCACTCGCCTCGGCCGACGAGGTACGTCGGCTGCACCGCACCGGGTCGCTCGACCTTCAGCATCGCGATCGGGTGAGACAGGGCGCTGGAGGCAAGATTGAGCGTGACTCGGTGCGGCGCGGCGAAGAGCGCCGCCGAGGCGACCGCCGCAAGTGATGCCAGCGCCAGCACGGCGATCACAACGCCCGGCTGGTGGCGCCTTGTCTGTACGAAGAAAACGCTCACGGCGCCCCTCCGGAGGGAAGCTCAATCAGGGCAAACCACGCATCGATCGCCCCGCCGAAGAGCTTCTGCAGCGGGCGCTCGAGCGGCGGCTGACCCAGTTCATCGCGCTCGCGGGTATCGCCGAAGAGGAGCGCGCGGTCGCCTTGCGCCACGGCATGCGCTTCCTCCACCGCCGGAATGTACGTCGAGAAGCGCAGCTTCGCCCAGTCGCGATCGAGCACGCTGACGTATGCGCCGGCGTATTCCTGCCGCGGGCTTACGCGCACCCACGCATGCTTCGTCTCGGCAAGGCCCGTGTCGCTGCGCCCGGTGAGCAGCAGCCCTGCGTCGCCGAGCGGTTGAACGGACGCGATCTCAATCGCGCTCGCCCTGCGGGCTCGATGACCCCACGGCCGACTTTCGTCGGGAAGGAAGGCAGACCAGTACGTCCAGCGCACGACGTCTCGGCTCGTGGCGTTCATCTCGACGAGCAGGTTCGCCGACGGCGCATCGCGCCAGGGAAAGAGTGAAGTGATCAGCGGCGACGCAGCAGAGGGCAACGCTTCGTCCAGATCAACCGGATCGCGCGCCAGGACGGAGTTGACGCTGTCGTGCTGACACAGCGCAATCAGCGTCTCGCCGTGCGGGTGTACTGCCGCGATGCGCGAAGGGGCGAGCAGGCGATAGCGTTCCAGCCCGACGAGAATGCCGCTCCAACCCCAGGCGCGCCAGCGCGGCTCTCCGCGCGGCGAACCCGCCGACAGGACCGGGCTGTCGTAGCTCTCGCCGGCCCGGCCGGTATCGCTGCGGAAGCGCTCCGCGACATAGACATCGCCGCCCACGGGATTGACGCCCCAGGCGTCGATGCCGTCCCGCAGGCGCACGGGCAGGGCCTGCAACTGCTTGCCATCCGGACTGAGCCGCCGCAAAGCGCCGCGCTCGGCGAAGACAATCCAGCCTTGCTGGTCGAAGCGGTAGTCGACGGCCGGGTTCGGCGCGCGCGAGGTCTCATCCATCAGGAGCGCCCACTCGAGCGTCGTCAGATCCGCGGCCACGCGCGCGAGGTAGAGCACGCACCCCTGGGCGTCGACGATCTCCTGCTCCACGCGCTCCTTGCCGGGGGGCAGTTCCGGAAGCCGCGTCCCCGCCTGGCGCACGCGCTCGCGCTCGGCGCGCAGCGCCTCGTAATAGTCGACGCGCTCCCGGCGTTCCTCGGCGAGCGAGCGCGCCGGCGCCTGCGGCGCAAGCTGCGCGAAACTCGCCTGACCGCGCCCGGTGATGATGAGCCCGCCGTCCGGCGCGACCCTGCAAACCCCCGCCGGCCCGAA
>CAZZPX010000363.1:0-4245 GCA_964655955.1 uncultured Phycisphaerales bacterium
CTGTGGTCGGGTGCGCCGGTCCCGTCGGAGGGGCTCGAGATCGCCCGCGCCAAGATCCAGGCAGCGCAGCTTCGGCCTCTGAGCGTGGGCGAGGCATATTCGGTTGCGGGCGAAGGCTGCGAGGTCACGGCCGACCAGGTCGGGGAAGGGCGGGCGCTGCTGGTGGCGCTGCTGGACGGCAGGCCCGTCGCGGCGCCGATCAGCCTGGTGCTCACCGCGGACGGGTGGCGCGTGGATGCAGCGTCGATCATCGAGGCGATGCTCGCGGCGCAGCGCGGGACGGACGGTGCGGACGCGGAAACCAACACCGGGGGCGACGCCGCAGATCCGGACTCGACGGCTCCCTGAGCGGCCGCCGCGCCGAATCAGCCCTGCTTGCCCTCGACGGCGCAGAAGAGCACCGCCGCCGCCAGCCCCAGCCTGCGATCCAGGCGCTGCTCAATGTCAGCGCTGAAGTCGACGCTGAGGCGCATGACGAAGGGGTTGAAGTGCTGGCGCATGCGGCCGACGTGCGCGTCGCCGATGAAGACGTCGTACTTCTGCGGGGAGATGAAGGAGACGTAGTCGACGAATCGCCGCGCAAAGGCGAGCCAGCCGGAGTCCTCGCGGATGTGGCCGATCTGAGCGCCGCCCGCATCCAGGATGTGCCACTCGTCGCGGAACATGCTCTTGAGTCCCTTGCGGCGGAGCGTGCCGATCTTCTCGCCGGCTGCGGTGTCGTAGACGTCATAAGCGCCGGCGAAGTCAATGACCTGGCGCGTGGAGATGGTGAGGACCTCTTCCGTCATGTCTTCGCCGGTGTACAGGCGGATGTCCTCGCGCAGGCGAAATCCCTTCATCTTCGAGAACAGGACGATGTTGCCCTGCGGGTCGAAGACGTGGAACTTCGCACCGATGAGCGTGAGGATCTTGCGACGGACGGAGTACTGCGAGAAGTCGAAAGCGTCGTCGTGCGGCATGCGTGGTCCCCTGGGTGAAGCGGCAAGGGGAGGTCGAGAGTGCGGCAAGAGCGTAGCGGTGAGACGCGGGCGGTGCAAAGAAGGGCTGTCGGGCACGGAAGAGCGCAGGGCCGTTGACGTCCGAGGCGCCGCGGAGGAGAATCAGGCCACCTGTCTTGGCGGCGCTCAAACGCAGAGCGCGGGCTGATGGATCGTCAGCCGGGGCGCATTGAGCCCTCTGGAGAGTTCGCGACAACGGTCGCACCGTTGTGCAAGACAGACCGGGCGCGAGGCCACCGCCTGGCGCCCCGGATTCAGCAAGCGAGGGCCGCCATGGGTCTGTTCTCACTGTTCGGCAAGGGCAAGGACAAAGGGCTCGACGTCGCGGAACTGGCCCGACGCCTCGGCATCGAGGAGGCGGCCTTGCGCGCGGTGCGCGCGGAGTACACCACGTTCCAGGTGCCCAAGCGCAGCGGCGGCATGCGCACGCTGGATGCTCCTGCTGCGGAATTGAAGCACGTGCAGCGGCGGCTTCTGCGGCGCGTCCTGGCGCTGCTCGCCTCGCATCCGGCGGCGACGGGGTTCGAGCGCGGCAGGTCCATTGTGCACAACGCCCTGCCCCACGTCGGGAGGGCTGTCATCCTGCGCTTCGACCTCAGGGACTTCTTCAACTCCACCGGCGAGAAGCGCATCGAGGCGTTCTTCCGCAGGGTCGGCTGGAACAGGGAGGCCGCGGCCCTGCTCACCAGGCTCTGCACCTATCGCGGCGGGCTGCCCCAGGGCGCCCCGACCAGCCCGCGCCTGGCCAACCTCGTCAACTTCCCCCTGGACCTGCGCCTCGAGCGCCTGGCCCGGCGGTATGGTGCGATCTACACGCGCTACGCCGATGATCTCACCTTCTCGCTGGCGGTGGACGATCCGGCGACGGTTCGGCGGCTCGCGCACCACGTCCGCGCGACGGTCGAAGACCTGGGGTACCGGCTGAACAGGCGCAAAGGCAGGATTCGCCGCCGGCACCAGCAGCAGCGCGTGACGGGACTGGTCGTCAACGACCTGCCGAACCTGCCGCGGGCAATGCGGCGGCGTCTGCGCGCGATCGAGCACGCCCAGCGCCTCGGCCGGACGACCACGCTGACACCCGAGCAGTTGCAGGGTTGGCGGGCGCTGACGCGCATGATCGAGATGCAGCGGGTGGCGGGGACGGATTGATGAGCACTGATTCGTTGGGCGAGCGAGCATTGCTGCAGCGATTCCTTGCGGAGAACGAGGCGGCGTGCCCGCGCTGCGGGTATGCGCTGCAGCGCCTCAGCGATGACGCCTGTCCTGAGTGCGGACTTCAGCTCGCGCTGGGCCTCGCGGCCGCCGCTCCGCGGGTCGGCTGGTGGCTGGCGGTGGTGATCAGCAGCGCCATGATCCTGGGGCACGTGGGGCTGTACACCGTCCTGATGCTGCTGGCGGAGCTGCTCTGGCAGCAGTGGGGGTACTCCCCGGCAACAATGGAAGGCGCGGACGCCCTGGCCCTCTCCGTCGTGCCGTGGCTCATCGGCGCGGGCGTGGGCGGCTTGCTCTTTCGGCGCTGGCGCGGCGGCCGCGGGTGGCGCTCCGCTCCCGCAGCGATCGGCGTCGGCCTGGACTCCGCGGTCCTGGCTCTGCGTCGCCGGCCTGGCGTCTGCGGTCGTGGTGCTGCTCCTGGTGGCGGCGGCGAATCCGCTGAGGCTGGGCGCGTACAGCGGCTTCTTTGGCTTCCTGTTGGGCGAACCGATGGTCACGGTGAGCGGTGGTGCGGCCTTGGCGACGCTCATTGTCGTCCTCGTTCGCCGACAGCGCTGGTGGCAGGCGCCGCCGGGCCGCAACAAGGTCGCCGGCCTCCTGCTCGTGCTGCTCCAGGTCCTGATGTTCCTCGGCTATGCCGTCACGGCGTTTCTCTGGTAACGGCGGCTGTATGGGAGGTGGCGACGAGCATGACGCCTGCAACGGTGCAGCCCGACGACGGCGATTCGCGCATCGCCCTGTTGCGTCACTTTCTCGAGCAGCACGATGCGCCCTGCCCCGTGTGCGGCTACAACTTGCGGCGGCTGGAGACGACGACCTGTCCGGAGTGCGGCGCGACGCTGGAGCTTCGTGTGGGTTCGGCGGATCTGAAGATGGGCCGCTGGATCGCGATGCTGCTGACCTTCGCACTGCCCGGCGGGTTCGGAGCGCTGCTTTCCGGCTTCATCTTGGTCCTCTTTAGACTAAGCGGTTTTGGCAGGGGCGAGGCATTTGAACGGCTCTGGCCGCTGCTCTTGCTGGCGCTGTTTGCCTTCGTGCTGCTCTCCCTCATCATCGTTCAGCGACGCCGATTCTGGCGCCTGCGACCGGCAAAGCAGATCGTCTGGCTAGTCGGCGCGGCTGGTCTCATGCTCGCCGTGCTGAGCTTCTGCTTCTGGTGGATGTGGGGCTGGTAGAGCGAGAGTGCACGGTGCTCCGTTGCGGGCCTCTCAGCCGCGTCCGGGCGACTGCCCGCAGTCGCGAGACATTGCCGATTGATCCCGCTGCCGTTCAGCGCGGCGGTCGCTATCATCGGCCCTTTCCACCCCGTGAGCCCCACCCGCAGGAACGGTGTCTGACGCCTTTCCCGGCAGATCGCAGAGGAGTGATTCGATGAAGGTCCACGAGTACCAGGCCCGCCAGCTGCTCGCCTCCGCTGGCATTCCCGTTCCCCCCGGCGAGGTGATCACCGACGCTGACAAGGCCGGCGACGTCTATTCCGTCGTCACCAGCCAGGCGGGGACGGATCTGGCCGTGGTCAAGGCGCAGGTGCACGCGGGCGGACGGGGCAAAGCGGGCTTCGTGAAACTCGTGCGCAGCGCCAAGGAGGCGACCGACGCCGCCAAGTTCATGCTGAGTAACAAGATGGTGAGCGTGCAGACCGGGCCTCAGGGCCTGGACGTCAGCAAGCTGCTGATCGCGGCGGGTGTGGACATCGAGAAGGAGTACTACCTCGCCGTCACCACCGACCGGGCCAGGCGGACGGATGTGCTCATCGCCTCCTCCGAGGGGGGCGTGGAGATCGAGAAGGTCGCTGCGGAGAACCCCGACGCGATCGTCAAGGAATGGCTCGACCCGATCCAGGGCCTGCAGGCGTACCAGGCCCGCCGCGTCGCCTTCAGGCTCGGCTTTACCGGCAAGCAGGTGGGCCAGGCGGTGAAGATCATGCTCGCCCTGGCGAGGCTGTATCGCCAGAAGGACGCCTCGCTCGCCGAGATCAACCCGCTCATCGTCACGCCCGCCACGGCGGACCATCCCGACGGGCAGGTGCTCGCCA
>CAZZPX010000364.1:0-4236 GCA_964655955.1 uncultured Phycisphaerales bacterium
GGCAACTACGGCTTCGGCACCTGATTCCTGAGACTCCCGACTTCACCCTTCCACAGAGACTGCACTGTCATCGAAAGACCCGGCCTTCGCGGCCGGGTCTTTCTCGCCGCTGCGCTCGCACCACCCCCTTGTGGGGGTTTTGTGACCAGCCAGTGTCTTCCTTCGGCGCGGATCCAACTTCGTGGCACACTTGGGGCAGCGGACTTGAAGCACGTGTCGCAGGTATCACAACGAACAGGTGAAGGAATCCAGGCATGCTCAAGAAACTCCTGTGCGGCGTCGCCGCCCTGTCCTGCAGCTATTCGTCCCTCTCCGGAGTTGAGGTCGAGTTTGGCCAGCTCAACTGGCTCGACGAGGCGGGCAACGTCATGATCTTCGCCTCGCAGGTGGGCGAGGCGACGTTCCATTTCGATCCCGGCGACCCGTTCGACCAGCAACTGCTGGTCTGGGGAGGCGGCTACCTCAACCTGCTCGTAGCCGCCACGCCGGACGGACCCTTCGAGTGGGCGGTGCAGAATCTCTACCTCTGCATTCCTGACGATGTATACATGGTGGGTTCCTCGCCAAGCGTTCAGTTCCGCGTTCCCGTGCCGGATGGCGAACAGTGGATCGAATCGTTCTTCGACGTGTTTCTGACCATCGAGCCACTCGTGGATCCGCCGATGCCCGTACCGCGGCCGGCACCGGTAACGCTCTACGACTACCACGTGGGCGGTTTCTTCGGCGGGGGGAGCGGACTGAGTATTCTGCCCCTGGTCATCGGCCCATGGGTGGGCCCGGGCCCGCTGCTCTTCCCGCCCGCAGAGGTAGGCCGAACCTGGCTTCCCGGCGAGTTTCTCGCGCCAATCGACGAAGGGACAAACGGTTGCGCGCCTGCTTCCTGCGCCCGCTCGATCGAATACATGGGCTTTGTGCACGGCTTCCCCACCGATCCCGGGCAAGGCATCTACGGCGGGCTGTACGGCGAGATGGGCACAACCAGCAATGGCGGCACCAGTGATCCCAACATGCTTGCCGGCAAGCGCCGCTATACCGCCGCTCAGCACCTGCCGATCTGCAGCGAACTTGTCTACGGGTTCTCCGACTGGCTCTCCTTCATGTTGTGGGGTCTCCAGCAAGGCGCTGACGTCGAGATACTCATCAGCTGGACCGGCGGCGGCGGGCATGCGGCGATGATCACCGGGATCGTCATCTTCCCCGACGGCTCAGCCATCATCAGCTACGTCGACGACCCGACACAGGGAGACGGCCAGGCGGAGAACAAAGAGCACGTCATCTACGTGAAGCCCGACGGCACGTTCCAAGGCGGCCGGGTTGATGGGTTCATGATCGAGGTTACCTGCGATCCTGTCCCCGGCGATACGGACGGGGACGGCGATGTCGACCAGTCAGACCTCGGGTCGCTGCTGAGCGCCTATGGCTCGACCGTGGGAGACCCCGACTACAACCCCGCAGCCGACTTCGACGAGGACGGCGATGTTGACCAGAGCGACCTGGGAACCCTGCTGAGCAATTACGGCGTCGGCACCTGACGCAGACCAGCGCTGCAGTCGCTCGGCGAAGTCGACCGCAGTGTGCTGACAGCCTGCCTCGTCGGCCCGGGGTTCGTGCGCCTTTGATCGCCCCGGCAGCATACGCGAATGCACCGTTGTTGCCCTGCGGGTGGCCCGCCGTCGCGGGCGCTGCGCAAGGCGCGCAGTGCTATTCTCTGCACCATGAAGTACGCCATCGTCATCCCCGACGGCGCTGCGGACCTGCCGCTCGACGAACTCGGCGGCGTCACGCCCCTCGAAGCGGCCGACACGCCGAACCTCGACCGCATCAGCCTGCGCGGCAGGCAGGGGACGGTCGCGACGACGCCGCCCGGCTTCAGCGCCGGATCCGACGTCTGCTCCATGTCGCTCATGGGGTACAGCCCCGCCCGGTACCACACGGGGCGGGCGCCTCTCGAGGCCGCAGCCCTCAACGTCCCCGCCACGCCCGACGACTGGATCTTCCGCTGCAACCTGGTCACCGTCGACGCGGACGGCAATATGGTCGACCACTCCGCGGGGCACATCGGCTCGCCGGAGGGAAAGCGGCTGCTTGCCGACCTGCGACAGGCCGCCCACGAGTCGCTCGGCCAACTCGTCGAGAAGGTGCGCTTCCTGCCCGGCGTGAGCTACCGCAACATCATCGTGGACTCCTCCGGCCGGGACTACCGCACGCTGCACACCACCCCGCCGCACGACATCCCCGGGCTGCCGATCGAGGACCACCTGCCGCGCGGCTGCGAGTCCGCCCAGATGCTGGTCGGGCTGATCAATCTCTCCGCGGAACTCTTCGCCGAGCACGAGGTGAACCAGGCCCGGCGCGAGTCGGGCGACCGCCCCGCCACGCACGCCTGGCCCTGGGGGCAGGGGCGCACGCCCGTCGTGCCTAGCTTCGAGGAGCGCTTCGGGCTCAGGGGCGCGATGATCACAGCCGTCGATCTGCTCGCAGGGATCGCCCGCTACATCGGCTTTGACCGGTTGTACGTGCCGGGGATCACGGGGCTGCACGACACGAACTACGTCGGCAAGGGGAAGAAAGGCTGCGAAGCGCTCGAGACCTATGACCTCGTCTGCGTGCACGTTGAAGCGCCGGATGAAGCGTCGCATCAGGCGGACTTCGAAACGAAGGTCGCGGCGATCGAGGCGATCGACCGGCACGTGATCGGGCCGCTCCTGACCAGACTGGAGGAGTTCGAGGAGTGGCGGATCCTGGTCCTGCCGGATCACTACACACTGTGCTCCACGCGCAAGCACGACCCGACGCCGGTCCCCTTTGCCATGGCCGGCACGCGGGTGACGAGTGTCCTGCAGGACCCATTCAGCGAGGCGAACGCCAGGGAAGCTGACCTGCACATCGAGCAGGGGCATGACCTGATGGAGTACTTTCTCTTTGGCGGGGGGATCGTGCGGAAGAAGTAGGCGCAGGAGTGTCCGGTAAACCGATCTGTCGGACGGGCGACCCGGCGCGCCGCATCAAGGCGAAGACAGCGCCTCTGGATCGGATTCCTACAACCGGATAGGATACTCGATCCGGCAGGCGCCGAGATACGCCACGCCCTTCAGGAAGGATGGCTGACATGGCATACGACTACGACGTGCTCACGATCGGTCTGGGACCGGCCGGTATGGCCGTCTCCGTCATGGCCTCGGAGATGGGGCTCAAGGTCGCCGCCATCGAGCGGCACAAGATCGGCGGGGAGTGCATGAACGTCGGCTGCATCCCCAGCAAGTCGCTCCTGCGCATCGCCAAGATTCGACACGCCGTCTCCAAGTTCCCCGTCATGGAACTCGAGGAAGGGGCCGCCCCCGCCGTCAAGCAGCCCTTCGAGAAGATCCAGGGCTACCTCAAGTACATCAACGAAGCCAAGACGGTGGGCATGTTCAAGCGCGTCGATCTGCATCTGCAGGAAGGCGATGCGGAGTTCGTCGACCCGCACACCGTGCGCGTGGGCGACAAATGCATCACGGCCAAGCGCATCTTTATCGCCGCGGGCACGCGTCCCGCCGCCCCGCCCATCCCCGGTCTCAGCGAGATCGACTACCTCACCAACGAGAACATCTTCACGCTCGACAAGGTGCCGCAGAGCATGATCATCATCGGCGGCGGGCCGACCGGCTGCGAGATGGCGCAGGCGTTCAAGCGCCTCGGCTGCGATGCGACGATCGTGCACATGGATCCGCATCTCGTGCCCGTCGGTGAGCCCGACGCCGCCGCACTGGTCGAGGAGCAGTTCCAGCAGGAAGGCATCGGCGTGCACAACGGCCGCATGATCGCCAAGGTCGCGCGCGAGAACGGCCACATCGCCCTCTACACCGACAAGGACGAGCGCTTCACCGGCGAGCGCCTCCTCGTCGCTGCCGGACGCCGCTTCGACTTCGCCAGCCTCAAGCTCGAGAACGCCGGCGTGAAGTACGGCAAGCGCGGCATCGAGGTGAACTCGCGGCTACAAACCAGCCAGAAGCACATCTACGCCGTCGGCGACTGCAACGGCCACTTCCTGCTCTCGCACGCGGCGATGCACCAGGGAATGATCGCCCTGATGAACTCGATGCTGCCTTTCTTCATGAAGAAGGATTTCCGCAAGTTCGTCGTCCCCTGGACCGTCTTCACCGAGCCGCAGGTCTCGCATGCGGGCCTGACGGAGAAGCAACTGCGCGAAAAGGGCATCAAGTACGAGACGATCGTGATCAGGTACGAAGACTA
>CAZZPX010000365.1:0-4236 GCA_964655955.1 uncultured Phycisphaerales bacterium
CATCCGAGCCGGCCACCTACAAGGATCGCCTGCTGCTCGCCTTTGATCCGCACCTTCTGCTGGACGGCCTCGCCATCACCTGCTTCGCCTGCAAGATCCAGATCGCCTACATCTACATTCGCGGCGAGTACCACAAGCAGGCGCGGATCCTCGAAGAGGCGATCAAGGAAGCATACGAGCACAACGTCTTCGGGAAGCAGGGGCTGCTCGGCAATGATGCGTGGGCGGTCGAGTGCTACGTGCACCGCGGGGCGGGGGCGTACATCTGCGGCGAGGAGACGGCGCTGCTGGAGTCGCTGGAGGGCAAGCGCGGCTGGCCGCGCGTCAAGCCGCCCTTCACCGCCGTCGAAGGGCTCTTTGGCAAGCCCACGATCATCAACAACGTCGAGACGATCTGCCACGTCCCCGACATCATTCAGCGAGGCGCGAACTGGTTCAAGTCGCTGGGCGTTGAGTCCTCGATCGGCGGGCCGCCCAGCCACGGCACGAAACTCGTCGGCGTCTCGGGGCATGTCGAGAAACCCGACGTCTTCGAGTTCGAACTCGGCATCAAGCTGTCGGAGGTCGTCGAGAAGTACTGCGGCGGGATGCGCGGCGGCAAGAAATTCAAGGGGGCCATTCCCGGTGGCGTCTCCATGGGCATCCTCGGGCCAGATCAGTTCGACGCGGAACTCGACTTCGACATCGGCCGCAAGTACCAGGTGCTTGGCCTGGGGACGGCGTGCCCGACGATCTTCGACGAGGACACGGACATGGTCATGGTCGCGAAGAACATCGCGCGCTTCTTCGCGCACGAATCCTGCGGCCAGTGCACGCCCTGCCGGGAGGGGTCGGCATGGCTGTACAAGCTGATCTCGCGCATCTCCGACGGCGACGGGCGCAGCAAGGATCTTGATCTCATGCTCGAACTCGCCGGCAGCATGGGGGCCATGCCCGGCACGACGATCTGCGGCCTGGCGGACGGCAACAACTGGGCGATGCGCACCATCATCAACAAGTATCGCGAGGACTTCGAGCGAATCGTCAAGTCGAGCTACGTGCCGGTGACGATCGAGCTGTCGCGAGCGGTCCCTTCGCACAACGGGCAGTAGGGGCAGCGACGGAGCGACGGCGTTGGCGGGCGACGACGGCGCGCCTGCATGAAGCGGCGCTGTGTGCCGCGTGTCGTCAGTCAGCGTCGTCTCGCGCTCTGCGCTCTACCCCGCGGCGGCGCGCTTGCTGTTGTTGGCGGTCGTACGGCCGGGAACGCGGCCGCGGCGGATCGGTCCCGGCTCGCCCTTGTCGCCGCGGTTTTCCCGGAAGAAGCGGCTGGGGCACTCGTCGGTCATCTGGGCGTTGAGCTTGCGCAGCGCCTCCGCCTCGATCTGCCGCACGCGCTCGCGCGTCAGGCCGATCTCCTTGCCGATCTCCTTGAGCGTCAGCGGCCGCTGACCGTCGAGGCCGAAGCGCAGGCGCAGCACGCGCGCTTCGCGTTCGTCGATGGCGTCTAGCAGTTTCTTGATCGTGCGCAGCTCGTCGGCGTTGTAGACCTTCTCATCGGGGGGCAGCGAGTTGAAGTCGGCGAAGAGGTCGCCGAAGTTCATCGTCTCGCCGTCCTCGCCCAGCGGCGCCTGCGTGGGCGAGTGGAACGCCTTCACCGCGCGGCGGATGACGCGGATCTTCTTCACTGGCAGGTCCATGTGCTCGGCGAGTTCCTGCATCGTCGGCGGGCGGCCCAGTTCGTCCTCGAGTTTGCGGCTGATGTACTTCCACTTGGCGATCAGCTCGATCATGTAGGCGGGGATGTGGATCGGCTGGGCGGCGTTGATCAGGGCGCGCTTGATCGCCTGCTTGATCCACCACGAGGCATACGTCGAAAAGCGAGCGCCTTGCGCCGGATCGAAACCCTCGACGGCGCGGATGAGCCCGACGTTCCCCTCCTCGATCAAATCCGTGAGCGACAGGCCGCGGTTGACGTAGTTCTTGGCGACGGAGACCACGAGGCGCAGGTTCGCCGAGACCATCTGCTCGCGCGCAGCCTGATCGTTGTCGTTGATGATCCGCCAGCCGAGGTGCTTTTCCTCCTCGGCGGACAGAAGCGGCGTCTCGTTGATCCGCTTGAGATATAGCTGCAGGTCAGACTGCAACCCGGAACTCGTCATCGGTCACGTCCGTCGTGCGCTAAGAGCATCATCTTCCTCGTCCCGCCGGCGTCACTATAGGCCGCGCCGTCGGGGTCGCCAATACGATCCATCGCCTCCTGATGGTCGGTCCGGTGCCGATTTGCCTTGAGGCGTATCTTCTGTCTCCTCCGTCGCTTGCCGCCCGCGGGCCGGTTGGGCGAGTCGGGCGGCGTCGCTTGACGTCTCCCATGGTCCCATACGGCCGGACCCATGTCCATGATCCATTGCCCCGTTCTTCTCCTCCCCGGAATTCCTCCTGGCTCCACCCGCGAGCCGCCTTGGCTCGCCCACCGGCCGCACCCCATCGGCCGCGTCCTAGAGCGTATCGTCAGGATGGGGTAGATCACCTTCACACAAGAGCCGATAACCCTTGCGACGCAGAATCTGGCCCGCGAGCGTGATGTCGTCAATCGACATGGCGATCGTGGGTGAACCGTCCGGCTCGAGCAGCAGCGGGTACACGAATCGGATATTCAACTCCGCCCCCAGCACGTGCAGGCACAGCGTTGTCAACGTGTGTTCACGCCCCAACTCCACCACCAGCACGTCGATCTCCGTGAAGGGCATGCACTGTTTTCGCAGCAGTTGCCGAGCCCGGGCGGCGTCATTGGGGATCATGCGAATCACAGCGTGATCGGACGCTTCGATGACGCTCAGAGCGCAGATCTGAACAGCGGGCTCGATGTCGAACTGCTCAACCAGCGTCAGCAGGCGGCCCACGGTGTTGTCGAGAAACACGCTGAACTGACGCACCGTGGGAGGCGCGTAGCCCTCCGTGGTCTCAGGCTGTGGCAATTGGCTCATCCGTGCATCCTCTTCCACGGCCTCGGCTCGCGGCCGCCGTGGGACAACCTGCCGCTCGAAAGCGTCAGCCTACCGTGACCGGCCCGCCGTTCCAATACAGATCTGGCCATTTCGATGTGAAGTCGGCCCCCTCAGCGTCCCTTGCCGCGCAGCAGCCCGATTTCCCCCGGGTCGGGCGTCAGGCCCGCCTCGAATCCCGCCTGGAGCAGCGTCCGCACGGCCCGCTCTCCCGTCTCGCCGAGGTCCAGCGTGTAGTCATTGACGTACATGGCGACAAACTCATCCGCCTGGGCCTTGGGCATGTCGCGGGCGTAGCCGCTCGCGAACTCGAGCCCCTCCTCGCGATGCGCCAGGGCGTGGCGCACCGACTGCTCCAGAAGCGTCGCGATCTCCGTCAGCGTCCCCTCACCGTGCACCAGGTCCAGATCGCGCCGGACAGCGTTGCCGCCGAGTGGCAGGGGCAGGTTGTACTTCTCGCTCCACCAGCGGCCCATGTCGGCCAGTTCGACCAGCCCCGCCCCCGCAAAGGTGAGCTGGCCCTCGTGGATGATGAGCCCCGCATCGCACTCGCCCCTCTGAACTGCCTCGATGATCCGTTCGAAGGGCATTGCCCGCGTGCGGAACGTCCGCGGCCCGAGCAGCAGCGAGAGCACGAGAAAGGCCGTCGTCTGCTCGCCGGGGATGGCGACAATACGGTTCGGCTCGCGCAGGGCGGCGATGGGCAGCGGCTCGCGCGCGACGAGCTTGGGGCCGTACGCCGTGCCCAGGCTGGCGCCGCAGGCGGTGAGGATGTAGCGGTCGGCGACGTGGGCGTACTGGTGCATGCTGAGGGCGGTGATCTCCAGGTCCGCCCGCGCGGAGCGCTCGTTGAGCGACTGGATGTCCTGGCAGACCTGCTCGAAGCGAAAGCGACCGGTAGCGACGGCGCTGGGCTTGCGTCCCGACTCGAAGAGCGGCCACCACATGAAGGCGTCATCAGGATCGGGTGAGTGGCCCAGGCGCAACGCCGCGCGATCGCCGCGGCGGAACGAGCGCCGATCGCCCGCGAGCGCGCCCTCGTCGGGCGGCACTTCAGTGGGCCCCGAGGGTCGCGGCTCACCGGTGCGGAAGCTGCCCCGGTCGAGCTGTTCCTGAGGTGTGGGTGTGTTGCCGCCCTGCGTGCTCTGCGTCTGGTGCTGCTGCGTGTCCATACAGGCATGATAGGCGAGGCGGCTCGTGCCCTTGTCCGCCGGGCCGCCCCTGCGTACCGTGAAGCCGCGCATGGCAAAAG
>CAZZPX010000366.1:0-4229 GCA_964655955.1 uncultured Phycisphaerales bacterium
CATGACGACGGGGTGCGAGTAGCCGACTTCGAGGTGCAGGTCGCGGCCCTGGAGTTTGGGCGACCAGCCGACGCCGACCACTTCGAGGCGCTTTTCGAAGCCCTTGGTGACGCCGACGATCATGTTGTTGATGAGGGCGCGGGTAGTTCCCCAGAGGGCGTGGACTTCCTTGTCGCGCAGATCGTCCTCGTCGATAGCGCAGAGCAGGTGCTTCTCGCCCTCGTCCCAGGTGACGCTGACCCGCGGGTCGTGGGTGAACTGCAGCTTGTTCTTGCCCGACTCCACGCTGACGAGGCGGTTCTTGACAGTGACCGTCACGCCGCTGGGCACGGGAATGGGCTTCTTTCCGATACGGGACATGGTGCAAAGCTCCGAAGGTCTGCGTTGCCTGGCCGGGGCGAGGCGTGGTGATCACTCAACTGTGGCGAGCAGTTCTCCGCCGACGCGCTGGCTGCGGCAGGCGCGGTCGCTCATGACGCCGCGCGAGGTGCTGACGATGGCGATGCCCAGGCCTTCCAGAGGCTGAGGCAGATCGTCCAGCTTGCGGTAATCGCGCCGGCCGGGCTTGGACTGGCGCTGGATCTTGCGGATGAGTCGCTCGCCGCGCGGCCCGTACTTGAGGTGAATGCGAATCTGGCCTTGTCGGCCGTCGTCGATGAGGTCGTAGTCGTTGATGTAGCCTTCGGCCTTGAGGACGTCGGCGACGCCGCGGCAGACCTTGCTGTTCAAGCAGTTGACGGTCTTGCGCTTGATGGCGACGGCGTTGCGGATTCGCGTCAGCATGTCGGCGATGGGATCATTGGTTGCCATGAATCAGATCATCCAGATGAGAGGTCTTGCCTGAAGAGCGCCGTCACCAGCTTGCCTTGCGCATGCCGGGCACTTTCCCCTGCAGCGCGAGTTCCCGCAGAACGATGCGGCTGACGCGAAACTTGCGATACACGCCCCGGGCCCGCCCCGTGATCTCGCAGCGATTGACCTTGCGGGTGGAGAACTTCGGCGTTTGCTTCGACTTGTACATCTGTGCCTTGGTGGCCATAACGTTCCTCTTGCTTAGCGATGAACCGCGCCTCAGGCGGCTTCGTCTCTCTTGAACGGCATCCCCAGTTCCTCCAGCACGAAGCGGCTGATCTCCGGCGTGCTGTTCTTGAAGACCAGGTTCAGGTGCATGCCGTGCGTGTAGGTGGCGTCCGCCATCGCAATCTCCGGGAAGACGCCCTGCTCGGGGAGGCCCATGGAGTAGTTGCCGGCCCGATCGAACGACGTCGTGGGCAGGCCGCGGAAGTCCTTGATGCGCGGGCACGCCAGGTGGATCACGCGGCTGAGCAGATGCCACATGCGGTCGCGGCGGACGGTGACCATGGCGGAGGCCTCGGCCCCTTCGCGCACCTTGAAGTTCGACACCGACTTCTTGGCCTTAATCAGCACGGGCTTTTGCCCGGTGACGATGGTGAGCGTGCCGAGCACCGTGTCCTTGACGTGGGCGGGCAACTTGTTGTTCTCGAGCTGCTTGCCCATGCCGACGTTGACCACGATCTTATCGAGCTTGGGCGCGGCGTTGACGTTCTTGATGCCGAACTTCTCCATGACCTTGGCGCGGATCTCCTTCTCGAAGCGCTCCTGGAGCGGAGACGGGAGCGATCCGGTCACGATGTTCTCGGCCTTGGCCTCGCCCTTCTTGTCCTTCTTGTCCTTCTTGTCCTTGGCCATGGGTTACGCCTTCTTCTTCTTGGCGGGGCTGACGACGTCGATTTCCTTGCCGCCGCGCACCGCCACGCGCGCCTTGGAGCCGTCCTTGCGCGTCTCGAAGCGGACGCGGGTGGGCTTGCCGTCGACGACAGGGCTAACGTTGCTGATGTGGAAGGAGCGGTCGAGCGTGATGATGGAGCCCTGGGGGTTGATGCGCGTGGGCTTCATGTGCTTGGTGATGCCCTTGATGCGCGGGCCCTTCACCACGACGCGATCCTTGCCGGTGATGACGCGGACCACCTCGCCGGTCGCGCCCCTGTAGGCGCCGGC
The DNA here is from genome assembly GCA_964655955.1 of uncultured Phycisphaerales bacterium. Lineage (GTDB taxonomy): Bacteria > Planctomycetota > Phycisphaerae > Phycisphaerales > JAGLTS01 > CAZZPX01. Next base: position 2,020 of record CAZZPX010000366.1, read on the forward strand.
TGTGATGATGACGCTGTCGCCTTTCTTCACGTGCCTGGGCATGTCAAATCACCTCCGCGGCGAGGGAAACGATCTTCATGTAGTTCTTCTCGCGCAGTTCGCGGGCGACGGCCCCGAAGATGCGCGTGCCCTTGGGGTTGCCGTCCTCGTTGATGAGGACGACCGCGTTGGAGTCGAAGCGGACGGTCGAGCCGTCGGGACGCCGCGTGGGGTAGGTGGTGCGGACGATGACGGCCTTGACCTTGTCGCCGGGCCTGACATCAGCGCCCGGGAGGGCCTTCTTGATGGAGCAGACGACGCGGTCGCCGACGCCCGCGGTGCGGCGGGTGAACTTGCCGCGCCCCGTGGACCCGCCGAGGACGCGAATGACGTAGGCGACCTTGGCGCCGGTGTTGTCCGCTACGTCGAGTCTGGATTCTTGCTGGATCATGTCACACTGCTCGAATGGTTGTTCGTGGCCTCGGGGCGCCTCGGCGCCGCGGGAGGAAAGTCTCAGATCTCGTCGGCGTGACCGCGGCTGACGACGCGGACGACCTTCCAACGCTTGGTCTTGCTCATGGGCCTGCACTGGACGATTTCCACCTCGTCGCCCATGGTGGAGATGTTCTCCTCGTCGTGCACGTGCAGGACGGTGCGGCGGCGCATGAACTTGCCGTACTTGGGGTGCTGCGCCATGTGGTTGAGCTGCACCTTGCGGGTCTTGTCGCACTTGTCGGAGGTGACGACGCCGATCCGACTGCGCTGGAGATTGGTTTCGGCTTCACTGGTCATGTTCAGGCCTCTTGCTTCTCGGCACGGAGCTGCCGGGCGCGCTGCTCGGTGAGCAGGCGGGCGATGTCCTTCTTGGTCTTGCCGAACTGCGAGGTGTCCTCGATGCGCTCGGTCACCTGCTGGCAACGCAGGTCGTAGAGGTGGCGGCGCAGGCGATTGACTTCCAGCGCCAGTTCCTCGTCGTTCATCTTGTGAATCTCTGCGATCTTCATCGAAAAGCGTCTCCCGGCGTGCGCCGAAGCCGGCGTCATTCAGGCCGTCAGTCTCCTGCCGATCATGCGGCAACGAACCGGCATCTTCCGCGCCACGCGCGCCAGGGCGGCCCGGGCCGTCTCCTCCGGCACGCCGGCGATCTCGTAGAGCACCGTGCCGGGCGACACGCGCGCCGCCCAGTAATCCACGTCGGCCTTGCCCTTGCCCATGCGGGTCTCGAGGGGCTTCTTGGAAATCGGCTTGTCGGGGAAGACGCGGATGAAGACGCGGCCTTCGCGGCGCAGCAGGTGCTGGGCGGCGATGCGGCCGGCCTCGATCTGACGGGCCGTCACCCAGTGCGTCTCCAGCGACTGGAGGCCGAAGTCTCCGAAGGCGACGAAGTTGCCGCGCGTCGCTTTCTCGCGCAGCTTTCCGCGCATCTGCTTGCGGAACTTGGTTCGTTTCGGCATGCGAGGCATGGCCGGTTACTCCTTGCAATCCTGGCGAGCCGTAGCCGCCGGTGGTCGTTCTTAGCGGCGTCCGCGGGCGCGGGGCCTGCCGCCCGCGGCGGTGGACATCGACTCGTCAACTTCTTCCGTGTACATGCCCTTGTAGACCCAGACCTTGACGCCGACGCAGCCCGCGGCGGTGTGGCTCGTCGCCACGCCGTAGTCCACGTTCGCCTGCAGCGTCGCCACGGGAATCGAACCGAGGCTGGTGATGAGGGTGCGGCTCATTTCCGCGCCGCCCAGACGGCCAGAAAGAACGATCTTCACGCCTTTCGCCCCGGCCTGCAGCGCCGCCTCGGCACGCATCTTGGTGACGCGGCGGAAGCTGGCGCGCTTCTTGAGCTGTTCCGCGATGCCGTCCGCCAGCAGCTTGGCGTCGATTTCCGGGTTGCGGATCTCGAGGATGCTGATCGAGACCTTGCGGCCGGTCATGAGCTGCAGGTCCTCGGTGAGGCGATCGACCTCGGCGCCCTTGGGGCCGATGACCAGGCCCGGACGGGCGGTCTTGATGATCACCTTGAGTTCCTCGCGGGTGCGCTCGATGTGGATGTCGGCGACGGCCGCATAGGGAGGCACTTCGTTGAGGCGATGCTCGACGAAGTCGCGGATGCGGAAATCCTCGACGAGCAGTTCGCCGTAGAGCGCCTTGGGAGCGTACCAGCGGGAGCGGTGAATCTCCGTGACGCCGATGCGGTAACCGAATGTATGGACTTTTTGTCCCATGCTGCTTCCTAACTC
>CAZZPX010000367.1:0-4218 GCA_964655955.1 uncultured Phycisphaerales bacterium
AGTAAGGAATGACAATCTCGTCTCGCCGCATCATTTCCGTCGTCGAGCGAGCGTAGAACACCTCATGCGCTTCCAGGGGCAGCGATCTGCTGGAACCAGTTCAGAACAGCAGCAGCGACATCAGCGCCAGCAGGATGCAGCAGCCGCGAACATGCCGCGGCTGCCACAGCAGCGAGTGCAGGCTTCCTGCTTCGGCGCTCGTTACGGAAGTCGAGAGCTTTTCGGACTGTGATATCGATCTCATGTGGGATCGCTGAACCAGGCGAAGGGCGCGTGTGATGATACGACCACGGCGGTCCCGCTGCACGCAGTCAGCACGCCGCGATGCGATCAAGGGCAATGCAAACGGCCGCGGGGTTGACGTCGCAGCCGAGGCAGCGCCTGCCGCAGCGCGCCGCGGCGACCAGCGTCGTCCCCGAGCCGCAACAAAAGTCCGCCGCCACACCGCCGGGCGGGCACGCCGCCTCGATCAGCAGGCTCAGCAGCGCCAGCGGTTTCTGCGTGGGATAGCCCGTCCGCTCGCTCGCCATGTTGTTCAGGCTCGGCACGTCCAGCACGTCCGTCGCCTTCTTCATCTGCCCCGCCAGGCGCTGGGATTCGGCGGGTACGAGCGGGGATTTGAAGTAGTACGAGGCGGTCTTGCCGTAGAAGAGGATGTCGTCGTGCTTGCGTGCGAAACGGCGCGGCGAGGAGCCGCCCAGCCCGTACCGCCACACCAGGTGGTTCACGAAGCAGTCCGGGGTGAAGATCTCATCGAGCAGCAGCCGCAGGTGGTGCGAGGCTCGCCAGTCGCAGTGCAGCATGAGCGAGCCCGTCTCCACGAGCACCCGCCGGGACTCCGCCAGCCGCGGCCGCAGCCACCCGAGGTACGCCTGCAGCGTGGGCCAGCGATCGTCGTACGCCTTCTCCCCGCGGGCCTGGCGCTTGCCCGTGTTGAAGGGGGGATCGACATAGACGAAGTCGACGCAGCCATCCGGCAGCGAGGTCGCCAGTTCCAGCCAGTCACAGGTGCGCACGAGCGGCAGCGCGGACAGTGCAGCCGCACCCGGGTCGTCAGGCGCACTGCTCTGACTCGGGCGCGTTTCACACATCGGCGTTGCCTCCCCGCTCGCGGCCCGGCTCGTCAATGATGATGCTCATCCGCCGGATCGGGCGGCTCGGGTCCTCTCATGAGCAGCGCCGCACTGCCGACCACCGCCGCCAGCACGAACAGCACGATGATCATTGTCGTCATCGCGGAGAAGAAGCCCGGATCCTCGCGCGGAGCCAGAGCGCGAACATTCGCGTTGTCGTGGTGGGCGACATCGTCCTGCTCGCCGTGGTCGGCGTCGCGATGCGGCGCATCGGGGCCGTGTGGTGAGCCTGCGTCGCCGCCGTGCCCCGTCTCCTGCGGACCCTCTGCGACCGAGGCCGTGCTGGGCGGATCCGCGTGCGGGTCCTGAGCGGCGCTGAGGCTGTCCTGCACGACGCCCGCCGCCCACCAGCCGAGCGCCAGGCCGAGTCCGATCGCGATGGTCTTGGGAATCCTCATGATGGCCGTAGTGTAACGAGGCGGCTCAGTGGGGGACGTAGATCCGCACGGAGCGGGCGGGGATCTGCCGGCCTTCGAGCCGACCGCCCTTGTCGATCCGCGCCGGTCGGGCGCCGCTGAGCGCGTCAACCACGTCGCCGGGCGGCAGGGACGTGCGCGCCGCGCGCAGCGGCCGGGCGCACGCCGCAGTGTTCGCCACGAGCAAGGCCGCATCCTCCCTGGTACGGCGTTCGATCGCGATCACGCCGGGCCCGTGCTCATCAGCCTGCAGGAAGCGGACGCTCCCGCGCCGCCATGCCGGTCGCTCCCGCCGCAGCGTCGCCAGCCGGGCGATCCAGCCGTACAGCGGGTGCGAGGTATTGAAGTGGTCGAACATGTCCTCGCGGTTGAGCGGGTCCGGCCCGCCGTGGAAGCCCTGCTCAGTGCCCTGGTACACGCAGGGCAGCCCCGGCATGAAGAAGAGATACGCCAGCGCCGCTCGCAGGAGCGCCTCGCGTTCCTGCCGCGACCAGTTGCCGTGCCCGCGCCAGAGAAACCGCGGCACGTCGTGGTTGTCCAGGAACGTCAGCAGCAGATCGATGTGATCGCGGTCAAACGGGCCGGTGCGAAGGCGCTCCCGGCGCGTGCGCAGCAGGCTCGGCGGCCGCTGCCGCAGGAAGACATCCGACAAGGCGTAGTACAGCGGGAAGTCGGTCACCGTGTCGAGCAGGCGCTGCGGCTCGACGTCGGGTTCGAGCTGCGCCAGGTCGAGCGGCTTGCAGCGCCCCACGAACTGCGCCAGCTTGGCGTCGTCGTGCTCCCACACCTCGCCCAGCAGCAGGAAACGGTGCTTGCCCAGCGCCGCTGCGTGCGCGTGCATCGCCGGTGCGAACTCGCGCCAGAAGCTCCACTCCACGTGCCGCACCGTGTCGATGCGGAAGCCGTCGCAGTCCGTCTCGCTGATGAGTTGACGGTAGGTATCGATGAGGTACTGGCGGATGTCCGGCCGCTCCGTGCGCAGATCGTCCAAGCCGCTCAGGGCGCCCAGGATCATTTCCTGCCCCTCGAAGCGCTTGATGTGGCCATGGTTGTGGAAGCAGTCGAGGCGGTGAAACGGCGGGGGGTACTTGCGCTTCTTGTCGATCCAGCGCAGGCGATAGGCGCGCGGCGGCTTGCGAAAGGCGGGGTACTCCGGATGGTCGCAGGTGACGCGCCGGCCCATGTGGTTGCAAACCACGTCAAGCAGCACGTACATGCCGCGCTCGTGCGCTGCCTGGGTGAGTTCATAGACAGCCGCGAGGCCGCCGAGGTGCGGGCTGATGACGCGGAAGTTGCTGGTGCAATAGCCGTGGTAGGCGCTGCGGCCGTCGTTGAGGAAGACGGGCGAGATCCAGATGGCGCTGGCGCCGAGTCCCCTGATGTAGTCAAGTCGGCGCTGGATCCCGGGCAGATCCCCGCCGTGCAGTCCCTTGGGCGCGCGGGGCGCCAGCGCGGCATCCGGATGCGCGTGGCTGAGCGCCGCATCGCCGCTGTCGAAGCGATCGGTGAAGATCTGGTAGATGACTTGATCTCGCCAGTCCGTGGGCGAGGGGAAGTAGCTCATGGGGCGTCAGATCGAGTGCTTTGCATTGGTGTCGCTGCGCAGCGAGGGGTAGAATTGCCGCATGGACGCCAGCATACGCTCCGTTGGCCGGGAGCGTGCCTTCACGCTCATCGAACTGCTCGTGGTCATCGCCATCATCGCTCTGCTCATCGGGATTCTCCTCCCCTCGCTCAGCAGCGCCCGCCGCAGCGCCCGCGACACGCAGTGCCTGATGAACCTCAAGCAGGTCGGCGTGGGATGGAGCGTGTACATGAACGACTACGACAACTTTCCCGTCTCCAAGGATGAGGACGGCGAGCCCGAGGTGCCGCTCTATTCCTGGGGAGGCGTGCACTGGTACGGCGGCGATGCGGACGACCCCAACATCCCCTTTCATCTCGCCCTCGCCGACCGGCCCGTGAACCCCTACATCGGGGCCGATCTGCGGCAGGAGCAGCGGGCGGAGATCTTCCGCTGCCCCAATGACGACGGCGTGCGCTACAGCCAGACCGGCGAGATGGTGCAGTGGGTCGACTGGGCCCACGACAATCCCTCCGAGGAAGGCGACATGACCGTCTTCGGCATGCTCGGCACCAGCTATCAGGCGAACGACTGGATGTACTGCCGCATCGGGGCGATCCACGGGCAGGGGTGGGGCGATCCGCCTCCCCATCTGCGCTTCAACCAGGGGCCGACCCATGTCGCCGTCTCCGCCGATCGTTTCGTCCTGGTCGGCGACACGGGGACCAACTACGCGGGACGCTACGACCCGATGTCGCGCCTGCGCCTGAACATCATCGCCGGCTGGTGGCATGGGGAGGACCAGGGACACATGGTTTACCTGGACGGCTCGGGTCGGCGGGAACGGATGGGCGATGTGATGACCACCGGCTACTGCTACTACCTCGACGACCTGCGCCACGACGTCGAAGGCGCCTGGCGCCGCATCAACGCGCCGTGAGGATCGGGAAGCGACCGGGGGACTGAGTGCTGGAAAGTCTGGCGGAAATTAAGCCGCGACGCGCAGCGGAGCGCTTCAGCTCTGGACACGCCGCCCGCCGCTCGATCCGGCTCAGGCGAGTTGCACGAAGTTGAGGTAGGTCAGGTTGGGGGCGTCGGAGAAGAT